>JAJFGM010000276.1 GCA_021776145.1 Kiloniellaceae bacterium
CGTCATCGTCGCCGGTTTAATCACCACGGGACACCCCGCAGCCAGCGCCGGTCCAGCCTTGCGCGTGATCATGGCATTGGGAAAGTTCCATGGCGTGATCGCCGCGACAACGCCGATCGGCTGCTTGAGCACGATAATACGCTTGTCGGCCTGATGCCCGGGAATGATGTCGCCGTACGTCCGCTTGGCTTCTTCGGCAAACCACTCGATGAACGATGCCCCGTAGACGACTTCGCCCATGGACTCGGCCAGCGGTTTACCCTGTTCGAGGGTCATAAGCTTGGCCAGATCTTCCTGGTTTTCGAGCATCAAGTTGAACCAGGCACGCAGAATTACGCTGCGTTCCTTGGCCGTCTTGCCACGCCAGGCGGGCCACGCGCGCTCCGCTGCCTCGATGGCGCGGCGTGTTTCGTCGGCGCCCATCTTGGGAACGGTTCCGAGAATATCGCCGTTGGCCGGGTTGTTGACTTCGATGGATTCGCCGCTGTCGGCGTCGTGCCATTGGCCGTCGATGTAACACTGTTGACGGAACAAACGACTGTCTTTCAGATCGAGGTTCATGGCGAATCTCCCCAGATGCAGGCGCCGATCGGGCGTGCGGTTCATTCGATTGGAATGGTTGGCGATCAGGCTAGGGATCGCCCAGAAATCGAGTATATCTTTACCCGGCCGAAAGACAATCGGGATGCGGGAAACCGTCGCTCAAGGGGCTTGGCAAGACCACTGCCCTGTGGGCATCTTGCCGCAATCGCCGGCTTAAAAAGCGGCATCGAGGTCCCGTCATTGACGCGGGCACTGAATATGGAATGCAGACCACGGAAAGGCCTGCCATGGGTTTAGGCTATGCAGTGCGCGACTTCCAATCAGCCGCCAAATTGCGGGCGAACCTGCGGCCCGCGCAAACAGCGGTGCTCGGGCTCATTTTCCTTGTCC
Source organism: Kiloniellaceae bacterium (assembly GCA_021776145.1). Taxonomy (GTDB): domain Bacteria; phylum Pseudomonadota; class Alphaproteobacteria; order Kiloniellales; family Kiloniellaceae; genus JAJFGM01. The sequence goes on from JAJFGM010000276.1 coordinate 934, forward strand.
TGGCCGCTTGTGATGTTCCTCAGATCGATCGACCGGTCGTAAAGTGGGGTGTTCCACGTGCCTGCAAAGAACAGTCGAAACTGCACCTGGCCGAACTGGGTATTCCCGCCGCCGCGATAGGGGAAATTACAATCCGCACGGACGAAGCATCCGGCCGGGGTTCGAGCCGAGTGCGCGGACATCAAGCCTGGGCCCGCCTCAACTCCTGCCAGGGTCACGTCGTCCTGAACCTCTACCGCGAATGCGGATTGAAATCGGCCCGCGTGACTGGCGACTGTCAGGTACCGGCACTTTCGGTGCGCTAGATCTGTATGCGTTTAGTTGGAATCGCTTTAGGCGATCGGCTCTAACTATTTGATGAAGGGCCGCATCGCCATCTGACCAAGTCCAGAGTGTGGATCACGACGGCTAAGAAATATCGCTTGCCGAAGGCACGATAATCGCAAAGCGGTCCGACAAGGCGGCCAATTCCGCGCGGTTCAGGTCGGCGGCGGCGACCACGCCGCCGGCGCCATCCGGCAAGTCTCGAGTCGCGCAGGCCGCGGCCACCACGGTTGAACCGTATCCCAGATCAAGCGCCGCCCTGACAGTGGAACTGACGCACATGTGGGTCATGAAACCACCGAAAACCAGGTTCTTGGCATCCAGAGCCTTCAGCGTCGAATCCAGCTCCGTTCCAGCGAAGGCATTGGGCAAGCTCTTGTCGATGATCGTTTCGCCGTCTTGCGGCGCCACCGCCCCCGCGATGGCGAAAGCTTCGCTTTCGGGATCGAAAAGGCCGCCCGGACGCCCCTTGTGACGCACGTGGATCACCGGCGCCGCCGCCGCGCGCGCTGCTTCCAACAGCCGGGCCCCTTGCGCCAACGCCTCGGACACGCCGGGCAACGGCAACTTGCCCGACACGTACTCCTGTTGGGCATCGATCATGACGACGACCGAATCGGCCAAGGGTAGCGGCCGCTGGGGGGCGCCGGCCATCTGAAGCAAGGTCTTGGGCATTGAATCGCTTTCCTTTTATTGGGCCTTTTATGGAGCGCCGGCAGAAGCCAATACCCCGCCCCTATTCCACCGTCACAGATTTGGCGAGATTGCGCGGTTGATCGACATCGGTGCCCTTGAGCACCGCAGTGTGATAGGCCAAGAGCTGAACCGGAATAGTGTAGAGTATCGGCGCCACGAATGCATCGACAGCCGGCAGTTCGATCGTGTAACTGGCCAACTCGCCAGCGCGGGAAAGTCCAGCCTTGTCCGAGATCAGAATAACGCGACCGCCCCGCGCGTGAACCTCTTGAACGTTGGCCGCGGTCTTTTCGAACAGCGGACCCGAGGGCGCGCAAACAATGATCGGCACGTCCTCGTCAATCAGTGCGATCGGCCCGTGTTTCATCTCGCCGGCGGCATATCCTTCCGCATGAATGTAGGAAATTTCCTTCAGCTTCAGCGCCCCTTCCAAGGCTATGGGATAGAGGCTGCCGCGGCCAAGGTAGAGAACGTCGCGTGCCTCGGCCAGATCGTGCGCGATGCTCCGGATGGCCGCGTCGTGATTAAGAATCTCCGCGACCCGGGCCGGCACTTCGGTCAGGGCCTGCGACAGCTGGGCTTCGCGCGCGTGGTCGATGGCACCGCGCGCGCGCGCGATCGCGATCGCCAGGCATGCCAGCACCGTCAACTGCGTGCTGAAGGCTTTCGTCGAAGCAACACCAATCTCGGGACCGGCCAGAGTTCGCAGCACCGCATCGGACTCACGAGCGATGGCGCTTTCAGGCGTGTTGACGATCGAGAGAATCGACTGTCCGGCGGCGCGCGCATAGGACAAAGCCGCCAGGGTGTCGATGGTCTCGCCGGATTGCGAGATGAACAGGGCCACCCCGCCCTTGGGCATCGGGGCCTCGCGGTAGCGGAACTCGGAGGAAATGTCGACCTCGACCGGCTGGCGGGCGATCTGTTCAAACCACTATTTAGCGACCAGGGCGGCATAAGAGGCCGTGCCGCAGGCGCAGATCGTAAAGCGCGGCACGTCGTCGAGGCCAAAAGGCAGGTCCGGAAGCTGTATGGTATGCGTCAGGGGGTTTAGGAAGCTATGCAGCGTATCGCCAATGACCGCCGGCTGCTCGAAGATCTCCTTTTGCATGAAGTGGCGGTATTGGCCCTTGCCGATCAGCGCCCCGGACAAGGCCGTCTGCTTGATCTCGCGTTCTACAATGGCGCCGCTGGCATCGTGCACACGCGCGTCCTGATAGCTCAACTCGACCCAGTCGCCTTCTTCGAGATAACAGATGCGGTCGGTCAAGGGCGCCAAGGCCAAGGCGTCGGATCCAAGGAACATCTCGCCATTGCCGTAACCCACGGCCAAAGGCGAGCCGCGCCGGGCACCGACCATCAGATCGTGGCGGCCGGCAAATATGATTGCCAGGGCGAAGGCACCCTCCAGCCGCGCCAGGACCGCCGCCACGGCCTGCTGCGGCGACATCTGCCGATCCAAGCCATCGCTGATGAGGTGCACGATGACTTCGGTGTCGGTTTCGGTTTCGAAACTGTGCCCCGCAGCCTCCATCTCACCGCGCAATTCTTGAAAATTCTCAATAATTCCGTTGTGCACGACGGCAACGCGTGAATTGGCGTGCGGATGGGCATTCGTCTCGTTCGGCCGCCCGTGCGTCGCCCAACGCGTGTGGCCAATACCAATGGTTCCCTGAAGCGGCTCGTTTTCGATCAGGGTCGCCAAGTTGTGAAGTTTGCCTTCCGCGCGACGCCGAGCGATGGAGCCGTTGATTAGTGTCGCGATGCCCGCCGAATCGTAGCCGCGATACTCAAGCCTTTTCAGGCCCTCCAGCAGCAACGGGGTGACTGCCTCATTGCCGAGAATGCCGATAATTCCGCACATGATCGTCTCTAACTTTCTTGCTTTGCAGATTTGCCGGACTTGACAGTCGCATTGTTCTTCTCGTCAGACCTGTTCTTTTCATCAGCACGGCGTTTCGCCGCGGCCTGGCTCTTGCGCAGGCGCTGGGCGCCTCCGGGGATGTCTTGTTGGCGGCCGCGCGCAATCGTAAGGGCCTCGGCCGCGACCGAATTTGTGATGGTGCTGCCCGCGCCGACAATCACATTCGTACCGATGCTGACCGGCGCAACCAAGGCGGTGTTCGATCCGATGAAGGCACCTGCTCCTATTTCGGTCCGGTGTTTGCTGAAGCCGTCGTAATTGCAAGTGATGGTGCCGGCCCCGATATTGGCATTCTCGCCCACCCGCGAGTCGCCGACGTAGCTCAAATGGTTCACCTTGGCGCCAAAACCCAGGGTGGCGTTTTTAATCTCGACAAAGTTGCCAATTCGCACCGACGGCTCAAGGGCGCTGCCCGGCCGGAGGCGCGCATAGGGACCTATGCGACAATCCGATGCCACGTCAGCACCTTCGAGATGGCTGAAGCTCCGCACCTCGACCCGATCGCCGAGACGCACACCCGTGCCAATCACGACGTTGGGCTCGACGATCACATCACGCCCGAATTCCGTATCGGCCGAAAGCCAGACACTTGCCGGATCAATCAATGTGACGCCCTGCTCCATGGCGCGGCGGCGAAGCCGCCCTTGCATGGCGTGTTCGGCCTCGGCCAACTCAGTCTTGGAATTGACCCCCATCGTTTCCCGCGCGTCGGCTTCCACGATACCCGCGGCCTGCCCCACCTCGCGCGCCAAGGCGTAAATATCGGTCAGATAGTATTCACCCTGCGCATTCTCCGCTTCGAGACGACCCAGAAGATCCATCAGCAGACCCGCATCGCCGATCAATGGGCCAGCGTTACACAGGTTGACGGACCTTTCTTCGCGATTTGCGTCGGCGAATTCGACGATTCGATCGACACGTTGGTTTTCGTCCAGCAGGACGCGGCCATAATGCGCCGGATCCTCCGGCCGGAACGCCAATCCGACAATCGCCGGAGCGTCTCCCTGCCGCCGCCGCGCCAAGAGGCGCTGCAGGGTTTCACCGGTCAGCAGCGGTGTATCGCCAAAGACCACAAGGACATCGGTGTCGCAATCGAGGCCGGCAAAATCAACCAGATGCGGTACGGCGCAACGCGCCGCATGACCGGTTCCGAGCCGCTCCGCCTGAATTGTCGTTACATGCGGCGCTGCGACCAAGGAAACGGCGTCCATATCGGGTCCAACGACCACCACCACTCGGTTCGGCGTCAAGCTTTCCACCGCGGCCAATACGTGGCGCAACATGGGCTCACCGGCGATTTTGTGAAGCACCTTTGGCAGGTCCGAACGCATGCGGGTTCCCTGGCCTGCGGCCAGGACGACAACGGCAAGATCTCGATCTTTCATGGGTTCGGATAAGGCCGGTTTAATGAACTGAAATAAATAGATAGGTAGCAGCCATAATGCAGGCGCCGGGTGGCGTCGGGACGGTACCACGTTTGGCACCGGCCCGAATCAGCACCAGGAAATTGCCACGGCGGCTCGAACTTGAGCAAATCAAACTTTATTGCGCCGTGTTACAAGGCTGATGGCCGGACGCGCCGTGGTTATTGCGCCAGATCCGGGACAGGAGAACAGGCCAAATTATATACTCACTTTGGCTAAGTAGTTCCGGCAGTCGACCTATAAAGAAACATAGTGGTCGTCGATTGCCCTTCCGCACGGCAAAAGATTGAAATAGTATTTGAACCGAGTTGGACAATGGCACCCAAGATCAGCCATTGGCTCATGGACGTCCTCACTGGCGAGCGCCGCCAGGAGACAAGATGAGCCGGACCAGGAGATGAACCATCGCAGCGCAATCGCGAAACCCCCTGTTGATGATTATCGGGGTGTTCCTGGGTGTCCTCTCGGCTTCGATCGTGTTGGGATCGATGGCTATTGCCGTCGTGTTTTTTGGCCACGAAGATCCGAAAGACTTCGCCGACGCCTCCAATCCCAATCGCGTCGCCTGGGGCCGAGGCTCCTATAATCGGCACTGTGCGGCCTGCCATGGCCAAAACCTTGAAGGTGAAGAAGATTGGCGACGTCTGGCCGCCACTGGGCGCCGTCCTGCCCCACCGCACGATGAGAACGGCGAGACTTGGCAGCATTCGGACTGGGAACTTTTCGATATCGTCATGCTGCCGAACAACGAGCTGCAGCATCATCAGATCGCAAGGGCTCAGCGGCAGAAAATCAGTGAAGTGCAGAGCAGTGCCGGAGATGTATTGGGGAAAGCCCAAATCAGAGCCACGATTGCCTATATCAAGAGCACATGGCCCGAGGATATCCGTATCCTGCAAAAAGAGTTCAACGACAGATCCCGGCGCTTGGCAAAGTCCAACTGATCCTCAACTATGGTCT
>JAJFGM010000277.1 GCA_021776145.1 Kiloniellaceae bacterium
CGCCACCGCTGCCAGCGTCTGTCGGCGCCAGGCCTCGGCTTCCAGCAGTTCTATGAGTTCGCGCTGAAGTGAATTGGCGTGCATGACGTAAGTGATAGCATTGCGCTTCGAGTCCGCAATTATGGAAGACAGCATGCGACGCGCAATCACGATCCTGGCCACGGCGCCTTTCCTGGCGACGACCCTTTACATGGCAACGGGCGCCGCCGGGCTGAAAGCCGAAACCGACATCGAGGTCCTCGACGCCGAAACCCTGCGCGTCGGGGCGGGTCTCTACCGTCTCGAAGGCATCGACGCGCCCGAGCCGGAACAGGCCTGTTGGCTGACCAGCCACCTCTTTCCCTGCGGCGAGATCGCCCGCGGCGCCCTGCTCGACCTCACCGCCGGCGCCGACGTCATCTGCGTCGCGCTTGACGAGACCAAGGACGGCGCAACGGCATCGCCGCGCCTCGCCCGCTGCCACGCCGACGGCTACAACCTCTCCGAAGGCATGACCTACACCGGCTGGGCCCTGGCCGACCGGCGATCGGGACAAAATTACCGCCGCAGCGAAGCCGGCGCCGCCGCCAACAAGCGCGGCCTGTGGCGTGGGCGCTTCGTCAAACCCTGGGATTGGCGCGCTGGCGAGCGGCTGCCTGAGGAGCAGGAGTAGGCCCGAGCGCGGCCGCTCAAGGCACTGGCTGATGGACCGCGTCATAGGCGGCGACCAGGCTCGGCGAGTCGGCGCAGCGTGTGCGTGGCAGGTCGTCATGCAGCGGCAACCACGGCAGTTTGCTCTCGATACCCAGGTGATAGGTCGGCGGATAGTCCCATGGGTTGTCGAGGCTTGCGGTGAAGACGAGGATCCATTTCGTCCAGATACCAATCAGTCCACGATAGACCAGGCTGGTGCCGCAATCGCCGCAAAAACCGCGCTCGGCGATGTCCGACGACCTGTAGAATTTGGGCGCGCCGCGCACGAAGCGCAGGGCCTCGATCGAAAAAGTCGTGCCGGCAGCGACCGGCGCGCCGGTAAACTTCTGGCACATGCGGCAGTGACAAAACATCGAGCCAAGCTCCGGCTCGTTGATCTCGTATCGGACGGCGCCGCAGAGGCAGCCGCCGGTCACCTGCGCCGCCTTTTCAACCGGCAGATCGACAAAGGGCCGAAGCACCGGATCGACCGACGCACCAGCCTGCTGGGCGCCATAGACGTAGGCGCGAACCGGCTTAGCGATGTTCTTCAGGCGATGCACGCCGGCGTCGGCGAAGTCGTCGCCGATGTCGCCTTCGACATACCCGAAGACCGTTGCCGAAATGCACACACCGTTGATCGGTGACAGTTCCTGCAAGCGCGCCGCGATATTCACGCCGTCGCCCAGGATGTCGTCGCCCTGGACGACGACATCGCCGAGGTTGATACCGATGCGGAAGCGGATCTGCCGATCCTCCGCCAAGCCGCGGTTGCGTTCGATCATGCCGCGCTGGATGGCGACGGCGCAGTCGACGGCGTTGTGCACGCTGGAGAACTCGACCAGGATGCCATCGCCCAACAGTTTGACGATGCGGCCCTGATACTGGCCAATGGTCGGGTCGATCAGGCTGTAACGGTGCTGCTGCACGGCGCGCAGCGTGCCGCTCTCGTCAAGGCCGACAAGGCGGCTGTAGCCGATGACGTCGGCAAAGAGTATGGCGGCAAGCCGCCGCTGCGCGGTCTCTTGTGTCATGCAAAGGACTTTCGCTCCGCCACTTCAGTCTTGCCACGGATCGCCTTGTCCGGACAGCCGGCAGCAACGATCAGCCGGCCGGCACGATGTCGCAGACCAGCGCCCGCGCGGGCTCGGCGCCGCGGTTCCAGAACCAGTGCACCGTCGTTTCGTCCTCAAGAATGCCCACCGCATCTCCGCCGTTGTATTCCCTTTCACCGTCCGGCCGCCCTTCCACCCAGGTACCGCTTATTACCTTGACCAGGCCCGGGCGCGTTTCGTGGCCATGTTTGGCAATCTGGCCGCCGGGCTGGATAGTGATCTCACGCAGCTGCATCTTGTGACCGGACAGCCCGATCTGCTTCATCATCGACCTCTCGGGGATCACCCCGAGGGACTCGACCTTGAGGCCCTTGTGCTCGCTCGGGGCGGCCATTCCCGCCAGACCGCGGCTGCCGAGGGCGCCGAGAACCATGCCAACAGTCAGCGAAACTGCGACGGTGGAACGTAGTGTTCTGCCCCAGGGGTTGTCTCTTGTTCGTTGCATCGAAACCTCCATGACTTGGATTAAAGTCGACGCAAGGCTAGGATTAACGGCCATAGACCGGCAAATGATAGTATCTCATGCAGATATGAGAGGGATTCACGTCGGATGAGACGTAAGCTTCCGCCCTTCTCGGCGGTTCGTGCCTTCGAGGCCGCGGCCAGGTACCAGAGTTTCAAGGCGGCGGCCGAAGAACTGAGCGTCACCCAGTCCGCCATCAGCCATCAGGTGAAAGGCCTGGAAGAGTTCCTCGGCGCCACGCTTTTTAACCGCAATGCCAATGGCGTCACAGTAACCCGCTGCGGCGCCGATTACCTTGGCGATCTGACCTTGATCCTCGATCACCTGGACGCCTCGACCGAGCGTGTCCTCGGCGCCGATACCCGCGGGGCGCTCGCAATTCGCGCCACACCGGCCTTCGCCGCCCGCTGGTTGCTGCCGCGTATGAACCGCTTCCACGGCGCCTATCCCGAGATCGAGTTGGAGATATCGACGACAGCCTATCCGATGACCTTTCCGGGCGATGGTGTCGATATCCTCATCCAGTACGGCCAGGAACCGGCCGCCGGCATGCGGGTCG
>JAJFGM010000278.1 GCA_021776145.1 Kiloniellaceae bacterium
GTCGACGAGGTTTTCGTCAAGCGCAAGCGCAAGCGGCACGATACCGACGGTGCCGGCTTCGGTCGGCCTGGAGGTCTGCGTGGCAGAATGCGGGGCGACAGTGGCTGAGACGGACGGCGAAGGTTTCCTTGGTCGCTGGGCACGGCGCAAACAGGCCGAGGCCCCTGTCGTGGCGGACGCAGCGGTCGTGGTGGGAGAGGAGGGCGGAACGCCAGAGGCGGAGCCTCCGCTGACCGCGGAAGAGGTGGCCGCACTGCCGGATATCGACGAACTCGATGAAAACTCGGACTACACCCAGTTCTTGCGGGACGGGGTGCCGGATGCCTTGCGGCGTTTGGCCCTGCGCCGACTATGGCGATTGAACCCGATCATCGCGCATCGCGACGGCCTGAACGAATACGACGAAGATTTTAACGATATCAAGCTGGTAGGGGACGCGGTCAAGACAATCTACAAAGCCGGGCGTGGCTATTTCGCGGCCGAGGAGAAAAAGACCCCCGTACGCCCCTCGGAAGACAACCCGCTGCCGGCATGGGAAGTGTCAGAGACCGCGGCGGCCGAGGATGCGGAGGAGTCCGGGGCGGAGGGGCCCGGGGCGGAGGGATCAGGGGCAGAAACGGCGGATCGGGAAGACGGAAATGCTGGCGATGACCGGGCCACGACACGCGTCGGCGAAGAAGTCGACGCACCGCTTGCGACCGAAGCGGCGGGAGAGATCCCCGGTGGCGATTCAGGCGAAGCCGTGGTCGGCGAACTGGCCACTGATGCCGCGGCCCTTGGTGAGGCGGCCCTTGTCGAGTCGGCCGGGGGCGAGGCGGCCGGCGCCCGGAACGAATCGCTGCCGGAGGTGACCGATGGTGCGGCCAAGGCGACGAAGTCGCTGGGCGAATCCGGGGCCGCGGTGCGACGGCGCTGGGGTCAATTCCAAGCCTGACACGGCGCTCAATTGGTTTATTAACCGGACTTTGAATTCAAATTGTCGTCAAGTAACCGCGCTAGTACTCGCGGTTGGCCTGATTTTCCCTATAGCCTCGCGTGGGGCAGCATCTGTTTATCTGCGCCAGTTGTTTCAAATCAATGGCAAATCAACGACCTGGCGAATGCTTATGCTCTCGTTTGCTCTGTGGCATACCAGACAGTTGACAAGCGCCGCGAAACCCACTCTAATTATTCACGTGCAATCAAAAACCCTATTGATAAGAGGTTATTAGCGCCCTCCGGCGTGGTTGTACGAAGAAAGGCCGGATACAATCCAGCCGTGTGCACGGGAAGCCAAGCTTTCGGTGCCCATCTCGGGAGGCACGAACGATTGGGCGATCACGCCGATCATTTCGAGATTGTTGAAGAAGATCGACTGCGTGCCAGCTGGTACGCGCTGCTGTCTCACCTCTTGTCGGCACCGCCGCAGCAAGTGACCTTGAATATGGTCGCCGGCTTGAGCGGCGACGAGACCGACCTCGGCCGTGCCATCAAGTCTCTGTCCGACGTCGCGGTGCGCAGCCGACCGGAAGGCCTGACGGAAGAGTATTTCAACCTCTTCATTGGGATTGGCCAGGGCGAACTCCTGCCTTTCGGATCCTATTACCTGACCGGCTTTCTCAACGAAAAACCGCTGGCGCGATTGCGCGACGATATGGGTCGCTTGGGCATAGCGCGTGCCGATGACGTCGTTGAACCGGAAGATCATATCTCCTCGCTGTGCGAGATAATGGCTGGTTTGATCACCGGCGAGTTCGGCGAACCGGCCAGCTTGGCGACACAGCAAGAGTTCTTCGATGCCCACGTCGGTTGTTGGGCGCCGCGCTTTTTCGAAGATCTGGAGGCCGCCAAGAACGCAGCCTTCTATATGCCGGTCGGTACCATTGGGCGGCACTTCATGGCGGTGGAGAGTCAAGCCTTCGAGATGGCCGCCTAACGCGGTGGCCTGACGGAAAAAATCATTCGAAAGTGTACTTGAATCAATTTGTTATGAAGACATGCCGGCGCGGTACATTAGGTCGGTTGGTAATTGAGGGGATGGGTCGAAACAGATAGCGACAAATAAGGCGGCCGGGCATCAGGTCAGGACCGCAAGGCCCGAATGAGGAAAGAAAGGAAGGTTACGACAATGGCTAAAAAGCAGACGGCATCGATGGGCCGTCGGGACTTTTTCCGCAAAGCCGGTTTGGGAGCCGGGGCCGCCGGAGCGGCCGTCGTCGGCGTTTCGGCGTCTTCCGTGAAAGCGGAAGCGAGCGAGACCAAGACATCCGGTTACCGTGAAACCGATCACGTGAAGAAGTACTACGAACTCGCGAAGTTCTAGAAACCGACTCGAAACCAAATTCAAACAGGAGAGGTCAATGCTCACCAAAAGGACGAATGGGGTTGCGAAAGGCCCCCGTTTGTCAAAGGCGCTGTCCGCGATGGTCGGCAGCGCAATTGACCGCCGTGCCTTCATTCGAAGGTCCGGACTCGTTGCGGGCGGCGCCGCGGCTGCTGGTCTGTCGCTCGGAAGAGTGAAGAAGGCCGCGGCCCAAAGCGGTGGCGCCGGCATGACTCAAATCAAGTCCGTATGCACACACTGCTCGGTCGGTTGTACCGTGATCGCGGAAGTGCAGAACGGCGTTTGGGTTGGCCAGGAGCCGGGTTGGGACAGCCCGTTCAATCTGGGCGCGCACTGTGCCAAGGGTGCGTCGGTGCGGGAGCACGCGCACGGCGAACGCCGCCTGAAGCATCCGACCAAGCTGGTCGATGGCAAGTGGCAGAAGGTGTCTTGGGAAGAGGCGATCAACGAGATCGGCGACAAGATGCTCGATATCCGGGAGAAATCGGGCCCGGATTCGGTCTATTGGCTGGGCTCCGCAAAGCACAGCAACGAGCAGGCCTATCTGTTCCGCAAGCTCTATGCCTTCTGGGGTTCCAACAACGGTGACCACCAGGCGCGAATCTGTCACTCGACAACGGTCGCGGGTGTTGCGAACACCTGGGGCTACGGCGCGATGACGAACAGCTACAACGATATCCACAACTCGCGGGCCATCTTCCAGATCGGCGGCAATCCCGCCGAAGCCCATCCCGTGGCGTTGCAGCACATGCTCAAGGCGAAGGAGCAGAACAACGCGCCCTTCATCGTCTGCGATCCGCGTTTCACGCGCACCGCA
>JAJFGM010000279.1 GCA_021776145.1 Kiloniellaceae bacterium
GCCTGGGAGAACATCCGCTACAGCAAGCCCACGGCCAGCGATATAGAGGTGCGCCAAGCCGCCGAAGCCGCGGCGGCGCTCGACTTTCTCGAGGCGCTGCCAGAGGGACTTGGCACTTTTTTAGGCGAAAAAGGCGTTCGCCTGTCCGGTGGACAGCGACAACGCATCGCCATCGCCCGTGCCATCCTCGCCGATCCACCGGTGCTGTTGCTCGACGAAGCGACTTCGGCGCTCGACGCGGAAAGCGAGCGAGCCGTGCAACAAGCGCTCGACCATCTGATGTCGGGCCGCACGACCCTGGTCATTGCACACCGCTTGGCCACGGTACTCAAGGCGGACCGCATCATTGTCATCGACCAGGGAAGCATCGTCGCCAGCGGCACCCACGCGGAATTGAATCGGGCCGGTGGTCTTTACGCCCGCCTGGCGGCGCTTCAGTTCGGCGAAGCCAAATCTATTTCTGAGTCAGCTTGAACTCGATGCGCCGGTTGCGCCGAAAGGCGATTTCGTCATTGCCCGGATCGAGGGGCTGAAACTCGCCGAATCCGGTGGCAGCAAGGCGTGTCGGAGGTATACCCTCGGCGACCAGAAATTTGACGACCGAGATGGCACGCGCTGTCGAAAGTTCCCAGTTGGAAGGAAAGAGCGCCGTTGATATGGGCGCGCGGTCGGTGTGCCCGTCGACCCGCAGCACCCAGTCCAACTCGTCAGGGATGGTGCCGGCAATTTCGATCAGGGTGCCGGCAAGCTGCGCGATCTGCTGTTTGCCGACACCGCCCAATTCGGCCGAACCGCTGCGGAAGAGGACCTCGGACTGAAAGACGAAGCGATCGCCGACGATGCGGATGCCCTGGCGGTCGCCGAGCGCCTCGCGCAGGCGCCCAAAGAATTCCGAGCGATAGCGCGCCAGTTCCTGCACCTTGCTGGCCAGGGCGACGTTGAGGCGTTTGCCGAGGTCGGCGATCTGCACTTCTTTTTCTGTATTCTCGGCTTCCGCCGCTTCCAGGGCGACGGCGAGCCGGGCCAACTGCTGGCGCAGTGCCACGATCTGCCGGTTGAGCAGGGCCAGTGCTGCATTGGCCTCTTTCGAGAGCTCCTTCTCTTCGCCAAGGGCTTCCTCGGTTTCGGACAACTTGTCCAACATTTCGTCGCGCAGCGACTGCAGGATGGCCAATTCTGCGAGCTGCGCCTCGATCTTTTCCTTATCGACCTCGATGGTCTGGTAGGCGGCGGCAAGCTCTTCCTTGTTCGCGGCGATTGTGGCGAGCGCTTCTTCCAGGCGCTCCTTGTTGATCGCCATGGCCGCCAGCGCCCGGTTCAAGGCGGCGTTGGTTTCGTCTATGGCGGCCTCGGCGGCGGCCAGTTGTTTGGCCTTTTCGGCGGACACGGTCTCGGCGCTGTCGAGCCGACTCTGCAGGTCGTCGCGCTGCGCGCCCATGGCCTGCAGGCGTGCCGCCAGATCGTCGCGGTCGGAGATCAGGGCCGCCAACTTTTCGTTGAGATTATCGCGGTCCGCCATCATTGCCTGCAGCTGCGCAGCCAGACTGTCGCGCGCCTGGTTGGCCGACCGCAGCTGGCCGGTCAGATCGTCTCGTTCCTGGTCCAGCGCCAGCAACTGATTCGACAGCCGCTCCTGGTCGGACAGCGAACTTTGCAGCTGTGAGGACAGCTCGGCGACGTTGATACGAAGATCCGCATTGGCGCGGCGTTCCAGCGACAGAAGTTCGGCCAGCTCGTTGATCTCCGAGTGCAGCCTGTCGAGCGCCGCATCCTTGCTGGTCAGTGCGACCGAGAGGAAAAACTGCGCCATCATGAAGACCATGAGAACGAAGATGACAACCATCAGCAAGGTGGCCAGGCCATCGACGAAACCGGGCCAGATATTGACGGCGCGGCGCGAACCGCTTCGCCCTAAGGAATACACTAGTGGCTCTCCACAGAGATTATGACTGTTTCATGGAGGCCAATCGTCCCTCTGGGTAGGTGCGCTGCGCAGCGCGATGCGGGACATCGGGCCCAAGGTTTTCGCCAAGCGGGTAGCGCAACGCCCCCAGAGGGACGATTGGCCCCACCGAAGGCCGCGATCTTTTGTCCGCCCGCCGCCCAGATGCGACGCAAGGGGCGGGTTGCTTGTGGTGGTTGGCACCACCGCGCAACCCGCGCCTTGTCGGCGGGCAAAATCTTCGCGGTGAAACAGGCATAATCTCTGTGGAGAGCCACTACTCTTGGCCTTCCTCAGCCAGGGCGGCGATTGTGCGGGTCAGGAGGCGAATTTCTCCACGCAACTCCTCGACGGCATGCTCGCGGCCGGTGCTGAGTTCGCTGGCCAGGCGTTCCAGCCTCAGGTCGAGATTGCGGATGTGGCTCTTGGTATTCTCGTCCACGCCGCCGCTGACGTCGCGTTCCGCCAGGCGGCCAAGCAGCGGGCGCAGGGCTGCTTGGGTCTCGGCCAGGCTCAACATGACGCCATGCTCGGCCTTCATGTGATCGCTGAGGGTGCCGAGTTGTTCGGTCAAGGAGCCGAGGCTTTGCTGCATGGCGTGGCGGTCGTCTTCGCCACGGTTGACGATGCGCTGAAGCTGATCGAGGCTTTCAGCCGTATGTTCGAGCAGAGCCTGGATATAGGCGGGCGCCGATTGGTCGCCGTCACCGCCGGTGGCGCCCGAGGAAAGCTTGGTGACTCCCGAGAGCCATTCCTCCAGGTCGTTGAGAAAGCGGTTGTGGGCCTGCCCGGCCTGTAGTTCGAGAAATCCGAGCACTAACGAGCCCGCCAGACCGAATAGCGAAGAGCTGAACGCCGTTCCCATGCCCGACAGCGGGGCTTCCAGTCCCCGCTGCAGCTCCGCAAAGAGCGCGGCAGGGTCGCCGGTGCCGCCGCTCAAGCCGGAAATGGTGTCGCCGACCGCGCTGACGGTTTCGAGCAGCCCCCAGAAGGTGCCCAAAAGGCCGAGGAAGATCAGCAGGCCGATCAAGTAGCGCGAGATCTCGTGCGATTCCTCGATGCGGCTGTGAATGCCGTCGAGCAGTGTGCGCAATGACAGGGTCGAAAGGCTCAGGCGCCCGGCTTTCTCGCCCAGCATGGTCGCCATCGGTGCGAGCAGTTTGGGTGGGCGCTCTTCCGATAGGGCGCCGGGAAAAACCAGGCGGCCGCTGCTTTCGCGTTGAAATTTCTCGATCCATTCGATTTCCGGCCGCAACATCAGCACCTGGCGGAAAATATAGGCGACGCCAAGCAGCAGTGCGCCGAGGATCAAGCCGTTGAGCACGGTGTTGGCCAGGAATGCGCCACTCAGCCGCGGCGCCAGAACCGCGCAAGCCGCGCCGACGATCACCAAGAAGATGACCATGCGAATGAGAAAACGGTGCGGCCGTGTCATCGTTTCTGGTGTTGCTCCGTCTCTTCAAGGGATAGGCAGTCTGCAAGCGAACTGCGGCAGAACTGTGAATGGCACAGATGTCGGCGAGGCCGAAGTCGCGGGTGCGATCAACCTCCCTGGGGTTTGATATCGACGCGGTCCTCTGGGCCGCCCTCGGAGCGGTCGCCGAGTGCGCGCACTTGCATGCGGGTTGAAGAAATACCTTGATCGATGAGGAAGCCGCGCACCACCAAGGCGCGCGACAAGGACAGACGACGCGCCACATTGGATGAACTGCCGTCGCTGCCGGCAAAAGCCAGGAGTTGTACGCGCAGGCTTTCGTCTCGCGACATGTCGTCTGCGAGCGCCTTAAGTTCGGCCCGGCCTTCATCGGTCAGATCCGCCGAACCCTTGGCAAAGAGAATGCTTGCCGTGACTTCGCCATCCTGTGTGCCGGCCGGCGGCAACGCGGCACTTTGCGGCGCGCTTTCGCTTGCCGCTTCGCTGGCGACCTGCGGTTCGGAAGCTTCGGGTACCGGCGGTGGCTGCGGCAGGTCGGCGCTTTCGTTTGCCGTTCCTTCGGTTTTGGCCGGCGGGAACGGAATTGCCGGCTGTACGGCGGCGGTAGTGGTTTCGGGAACCGCCGGCGGCGCCTCGGCTGTTTCGGTCTCGGGCGTCGGTGTGTCGTCGGGATCGGATGCCACGACTTGCGGCTGAACGACTTGCGGCTGGACGACTTGGGGCTGGACGACTTGGGGCTGGACGACCTGGGGCTGGACGACCTGGGGCTGGACGACTTGGGGCTGCACGGGCACCGGCGTCGATTTCAACGGCTGCGGCGCCGGTGCGGTGACCACCGCGACGGTCGGCGCCGGCGCCGCGGCCGGCGGAGCCAGCAGTGCCGTTGCCGAAGGAGTTGAAAAGGCCGGTGCCGCGGGCGCGGCCGGGGTCGGTGGGATCAGGAGGCGCGATTCCGGCGCATCGCTGGTCGCGGCAGTGCTTGTCTGGCCGCCGATGATCGTGGTGGCTTGCGGCGCGATCAGGCTGGGCGCCGGCGTCAGGCCCCTGTCCTGGGCAAGACGGCTGACAGGGTTGCTGGGCGGCGGAAAAAGCAGCGTCGCCGGGCGGGTCAATAGCAGGCCGCTGGGGCCGGACCGCGCATAACTGGAGTTCGGATGCCCGGGCTGCGGGTTAAGCAACGGAACCGTCCTGCCCGCACCGAGACTATTGAGGACATCGGTGTTAATGACGACGCCCGAGTTGTTGCCGACTGGAACCGGCGACTGCGACGCCGCGGGCGAGACTAGACCAAGGCTGCAAAGAAGGGTGCACGCAATCAGGTGCCGCGGCAGCCCCCGTCGGGCAACCGAACGCGTCTGGCGCTCGACGCATTTGCCGTGAGCCAATTCGCTCATAAATCCCCCGCTTTTGCGTCTACAACGTCTTGCTTCGCCAACGACTCCAGGTGTGGCCACGCTAGACTAAGCCGAGAGGGCGCTTGCGACAACTGCTTTGCCGGGCTCGTCATGGCGGCGACTGGCATCGGCGATCGCCGCGAATTTCCGTAGGCCCGCCGTGTTCCGGCCCACTTTCAGTCCCGTGGCTTGGCGCTGCGCAGCAACTTGTCCAGGTCGGTGTGAATTGAGCTGTTGGCGGCCAGGACGCTGGTGCTTTCCGGGCGGAAATCGCGGCCACCGATCTCGCTGATTTGGCCACCGGCCTCACGTACCAGGACGGCGCCGGCCGCGGTGTCCCAGGGACTGAGATCGCGTTCCCAGAAACCGTCGAGACGGCCGGAGGCGACGTAAGCGAGGTCGAGCGCCGCCGCGCCCCAGCGGCGGACACCGGCACTATGGGTCATCACC
>JAJFGM010000280.1 GCA_021776145.1 Kiloniellaceae bacterium
GGACGGGTCGCGCCCTATTTGGTGGGGACTATAGAGGTCTGAAAAACGGCCCAGGTTTCAAATATGGCCCAGGTTTCGAATATGGCCCAGGAATGAAATATTGCGGGCGCGTCGACAGGCGCGCCGGCTACCTATAACCAACGAGGCGGGGAACGCCGTGACCAACGTCCTGCTCTTCGGCGCGACCGTCCTGATCTGGGGCACCACTTGGATTGCCATCAAGTACCAGGTCGGCTTGGTTCCGGAATCGGTTTCGGTCGCCTATCGCTTCGCGCTAGCCGCCGTCCTGATCTTTCTTTGGGTTTGGGCGCGGCGGCTTCCGCTGCGCTTCGCTGTTCGCGATCACGCCTTCATGGCCGGGCAGGGCCTGTGCATCTTCTCGACGAACTTTTACCTCTTTTACCGGGCCGCCGAGCACCTGACCTCGGGTCTTCTGGCGGTGATCTTCTCGCTTGCCGTGGTGATGAACATTGTCAACGGAGCGATCTTTCTTAGGGTGCGTCCGGATCTCCGAACGCTGCTGGGGGCGGCTTGCGGCCTGCTCGGCATGACGGTTGTCTTCTGGCCCGAGTTCGCCGGCTTTTCCCTCGCCAATGCAAGCAGCCTGGCGGTCTTGACGGCGCTGGCCGCCACTTACAGCTTCTCGCTCGGCAACATCGTTGCCTTGCGCAACCAGAAAGCCGGACTGCCCGTGTTGCCCTCGAGCGCCTACGGCATGGCCTACGGTGCCGCGGCGATGGCGCTTCTGGCGTTGATCTCCGGCGAAGCCTTTCTTTTCGATCCGCGACCGGCCTATGTCGGGTCGCTTTTATACTTGGCACTGTTCGGATCGGTCCTCGCCTTTGCTTGTTATCTGGTGTTGCTTGGGCGTATCGGCGCCGGGCGCAGTGCTTACGTGACCGTGCTCTTTCCCATCATCGCGCTTGCCCTTTCGACGGTCTTCGAAGATTTCACCTGGACGACAGGAGCCACGGCCGGCGTTGCTCTAATTCTTTTCGGCAACGTCCTGGTTCTGGTCAAGCCCGGCAAGACCGTTGCGACAAAACCAAAAAGGAGCCCCACTACATGAGCATCGAGATCAGCCTCTATCAGGTCGACGCTTTTACCAGCGCCGTCTTCGCCGGCAACCCGGCGGCGGTGTGCCCGCTCGAGCGCTGGTTGCCCACCGTGCAGATGCAGGCAATTGCCGCCGAAAACAACCTCTCCGAGACGGCTTTTTTCGTGCCCAGGGGCCAGAGCCGCGACGACGGATTCGATCTGCGCTGGTTCACGCCGATCAAGGAGGTCGATCTCTGCGGCCACGCAACCTTGGCCTCGGCCTTTGTCATCTCGACCTATTTACAGCCCAGGCGTGACCACTTGCGCTTCCAGTGCCAAGTCGGCGCACTCGAGGTTTCACGCGACGGCGATCTCTTCACTCTCGATTTTCCGGCGCGCCCGCCCCAGCCTTTCGCCGACAAGGCGCTGGTCGAGGCGGCGCTGGGGTGTCGCATCGAAGAGACCCACAAGGCGACCAAGATGATGGCGGTGGCCCATAGCCAGACCGTGGTGGCGGCGGTCAAGCCCGACTTGGCAAGGGTCGCCGACTTGCCATCCGATGGCCTCATCATTACAGCGCCGGGCGACGACTGCGACTTCGTCTCGCGCTATTTCGCGCCGCATGCCGGCATAGCGGAAGATCCGGTGACCGGATCGGCGCATTGCGTGCTCACCCCCTATTGGGCCCGGCGCCTGGGAAAAGACAAGATGCGCTGCAGGCAAATATCCGCGCGCGGCGGAGAACTCCTGGTCGAGAACCAGGGCGTGCGGGTGCTGATCTCGGGACATGTCGCCCCTTATCTGGTGGGGACGATCCGAGTTTGACATACCGGCGCGCGTGGTCGGACGACGGTCAACTCGGAGCGAAAAGGCGCTAAGTGCCGCGCTGTTCGGTCCGGCGTAGCGCGCCAGTTATTCTCGCATCATCGCTGTCGCCCAACACCGCTCTGACTTTTTCAAGCAGCATCGCTCGACGGTAGGGTTTGTTGATCATGACGTCCTCGAGTTCCGGCCGATTGAAATCCGTCGTTTCATCCTCTGCATAGCCGGTGGTGTAGAGAATCTTGAGTGTCGGCTGCAGGCGCGCCGCGCTTTTCGCGATGTCGAAACCGTTCATGCCGCCGGGCAGTACGACGTCGGTGAACAGAAGGTCGAACGCGGGGCCTTGCTTCAAGTGCTGCAAGGCTTCTTCGCCGTTGGTTGCCTCGATCACCCGGTATCCCTTGTCCCGTAGAATTGTTGAGGAAACCTCTCGGACACGTTCATCATCCTCGACCAGCAGGATGTTTTCCGATCCCGGGACGAGATGTTCCGGGTCGCTGGGTTGGGCTTCACGTTTCACGGTTTCGCTGGTTCGTGGCAGATAGAGGCTGACCGTGGTGCCCTGTCCAGGCACGCTTTCGATTGTTATGTGTCCCTCGGATTGCTTTACAAAACCGTACACCATGCTAAGACCAAGACCGCTTCCTTCGCCCACGCCCTTGGTGGTGAAAAACGGCTCGAACGCCTTTTCCAGCACGTTGGAATCCATTCCCTTGCCGGTGTCGCTGACCGATACCTGGACATAGTCCCCGGGCTTTACTTCTTCATGCTGCGTCGCATAGGCCTGGTCCAAGACGGCTTCCCCAGTCTGGACCTTCAAGGTGCCGCCCGTGACCATGGCGTCCCGCGCATTGATCGCCAGGTTGAGCAGGGCATTTTCGAACTGGTGCGGGTCGATCTTGGCGGGCAGGGGGCGTGGCGAGGCATCGACAATTAGTTCCACCGTCTCGCCGAGGGCGCGTTGAAGCAGGTCTTCAAGGCCGCCGATCAGATCGGAAATGTCCGCGACAACAGGCAACAGTGTCTGTTTTCGCGAGAAGGCCAAAAGACGTTGGGTGAGGGCCGAGGCCCGGTCCACGGCCAGCATGAGGGCGTCAATATGGCGTTTTGATTTTTCATCGCTTCCGATCCTATCCCCCAACATCTCCGTATTGCCGATAATGCTGGCCAGGAGATTGTTGAAGTCGTGGGCGATGCCGCCAGTCAGTTGACCGACCGCTTCCATGCGCTGAGACCGGCGAAGCTGCGCCTCCAGATTTTTGATATCTGTTATGTCGGTGGCGATGCTGCAAACCGCATAGACTTCACCGGAAGAACTCTTGAGGGGGTATTTCACCGACAGGTAGGTATGCGCCCCGTCGTCATGAGGAATGGTTTCCTCGAATTCGAGGGGTGCGTCCGCCGCGAGCGCCTGGAGGTCGTTGGCGCCGCAAACCTCGGCCGTCGCACTGGCAAAAATGTCGCTGTCGGTCTTGCCGAGCACCGCAGCGTTCTTGACGTGGAACACCTCTTCGAATTTTCGATTGATGAACGTATAGCGCCGGTTCGTATCTTTCATGTAGATGATGGACGAGGTGTTGTTGAGCAGATCGCTTTGCCGCGCCTCGCTGTCCCGAAGCGCCACCTCGTCGCTTTTGCGCCGTTCGGCCATATCGTTGAAGACCGCCACCAGGGCGCCCAGTTCATCCTTTTCCCGCGCCTCGATGCGGTAGTCGAGGTTGCCGCGTCCAAATTCTTGGGCGCCGTCGCTCAACCGCTTCACGCCTTCGACAATCGAATTGGACAGATACCAGCTGGCGATGGCGGTGCAGGCAAAAATCAGCAACCCGACAATGATCACGACGGCAATGCCCACTTCACCCGCTTGCCGCGCCGTAATCGCCGAGCGACGGGTTCTTTCGAAGAGTGGGACCTCGACCTCATCGTCCACGAGTTGGTCGATGCGTTCGAGGTAATCCTGGAATTTGCCAACGTCAGCATGCATGCGGTCCGCGAGCGCGATGATTGCGTTTCCAACCGCCTTCGCGTCGCGAAAAGCCTTGTCGATCGCATCAAGCCATCGCTCCTCGTCTGCGGTCAGTCCGGTCGCGCGGTAAAGCGATTGGTAACGGTCGTAGGCTTCCTCTGCCTTGGCGATCGTGCCCTTGAGCGGCGGATCGGGGTCCAGAATGTACCCCTCGATCGCGGCAATCGCGTGGTCGATGCTAATCTCCATGGCGAGCACCGCCTCGATCTTGTCCAGCGCGCCGGGAGCGGAACGGTCGATATAGGGGTGCAGTTTCTCGTCGATCAGTTCGTCGATCGTCGCGATCTTCCGGCGGAACCGCCGAAGATCGTTGAAATGCCGTCGCGACAGGCCCATGATCTCGCCGCCGAGAATCCTGAACTCCCGATACAAACCCGTGACTTTCCGACCCAACTCGCGCTCCTCATCGGACGTCGCCAGTCGGTCAAACTCTCGCGCGGACGCCTCGAAGTCCCGTTCGGAGTCGAGCACCCGCTCGATGTCCTCGGCCTCCGGGGACCAAATGTAATGGAAGACCGCCCTGGCGGTATCACCGGCGTTGATTTCCATTTCGAGAATCGCCTGCTCAAGCGGTTCCTCGATGTCGATCACTTGCCGTACGGCCTTTTGCATCTGGTCGAAGAAATAAATGGCGACACCGACATTCGTCGCCAGCAGGACCATCACCACCAAAGCGTTGAGTTTGAGCTTGAGGCCGATTTTCATTCGAGAATCCGAAAGTGTGCCAATTTCCCGCGAGCACCCCAGGGTGCGCTGGGAAGTTAACAAGAATTAAGCTTGTTTGTTAATAATGTGTGAGCATTTCGCCAAATTCGCGAAATATCATGCGGTTGTGTTTAGATCGATCAACGATCGGCTGTTTTTATTTTTCCGAACACGTCTGTAGGGAAAAACGGGAGTATTCGTGGCTCGCTTTGCCGCGGGCCCCAATGATCCGGGCATCCACCCACGAAGCCCGCCGCTACCCGTCGGGGCCCGCTGAGACGGCCAGACGTGAACGACCAGTCGGGCGAAAGCGTGGCGTGGCAAGTCGTCGTCGGCGCCGCAGAGGCAGTTGCCTTTGAGAGTTTCGTCAGCCATGGATTATGCTATCAGGGCCGGTAAGACGGCTTCAGGCGGCGACGCCGTTGTTTTCACGCACGAGCTGCAAGTAGACGTCCAGGCCATCGGCGTATTGCCGACCGGTTAGGTTGAGCGGCGAATATCGGAGTATGCTATTGTCGCCAATCCTGACCCTGTCTTGTCGGACTTCATCGGAGTTTCGGGGGACGCGCGATGTGGTGCGGAGTTGAGTCTTGTGGCGACGTGGTTCAAGCCAAGGGACTCTGCAATGGTTGAGCTTGCCGCATGTAAGCAACCGAGTATCGCGGCGGCGCGCGCCAGCGATCTGGCGAGCGTCCAGTCGCTGTTCCGAGCCTATGCCGAGTGGCTCGATTACGCGATCTGTTTCGAGGGCTTCGAGCAAGAGCTGCGAGACCTGCCGGGCGATTACGTCGCGCCCTTGGGCGGCTTGTGGCTGGCGCGCCTGGACGGCACCGATGCCGGCGTCATCGCCTTGCGTCGCAAGTCCGAGGGCGTCGGCGAGATCAAGCGCCTATGGGTGGCGCCCGCGGGCCGCGGCCACGGTCTTGGCCGCCGGCTGGTCGAAACGGCTCTGACGGCGGCGCGGCGCGCCGGCTATGGCCGGCTCTATCTGGAAACGCTGGAACAGATGCAGGCGGCGCGCGAACTCTATGGCGATTTGGGGTTCAGCGCAGTCTCGGCGAAGCATCCGGATGGCAGGATCGAAATGGAGCTGGCGTTACGGACCTGATGGCGCGGCGTGTCGGCACTCCATTGTAGTGAAGCCGTCTCTAGTGGCTCTGCACAGAGATTATGACTGTTTCACCGCGAAGATTTTGCCCGCCGGCAAGGCGCGGGTTGCGCGGTGGTGCCAACCACCACAAGCAACCCGGAACGCCGCGGGCGGGCAAAAGATCGCGGCCTTCGGTGGGGCCACTCGACCCTCTGGGGGCGTTGCGCTACTTGCCCCGACCTGTCCTCCGAAGCTGCGGCAAAGCCGCAGCGTAGGATGGATGTCCCGCATCGCGCTGCGCAGC
>JAJFGM010000029.1 GCA_021776145.1 Kiloniellaceae bacterium
CTGGGATGCGGCCGTCGAGTTGATCCAACGCTTCAATGCCGGCTTCGTCATCGCAGAACCCAAGCCCGAGACGCTGGTGGCCGCTCTGCGCCGGGCCGACCCGCAGGCCCACAAGGCGGGCGCCTTGGCGCTACGCGAGCACATGCTGGCCCAGAACGAGCGGGTCATCGCCGAGTTGCGCCAGCGTGTCGCGAAGGCTGGACCGGCCAGGCTGGCGGCGCGGTGAGCGCTTTGCCGACTCCGCCGCAAATCTTATTGTCGCTTGACGTCGCGACGGAAAGACCGGGCTGCTTAAGCCACGCGCCTGGAGATTGGACCAAGACCTATGAGCTATCATTTCAAGGACGTGAGTGTTGTGGTTGTCGAGGGTCCCGGCCCCCATGCCGGAGTCTTGAAGGCACGCCTGGAAGCGCTGGATTTTCACGATATCTCGGTCACCGACAGCGGCGAGAAAGCACTGGCCGATGCCCGAACGCCAAGTTGCAATCTGCTGTTTTGCGACTGGGAAGTTGCCGACATGGACGGCTTGACGTTCCTTCGCAGGCTGCGCGAGGATGCGAAAATGGAGTTCGTGAACGTTGTTCTCGTCGATCGGGAAGCCGATCCCGAACGCCTCGAAGCGGCGGCGGAAGCCGGCGTTAACAACTATATTGCGCACCCCTTCGATGGCTTGGCCCTGCGCCGAAAAATCGAAGCGCTTTTGGGAAAGCCTTTCCGTTCCTAGCCCTGACACGACGGGTCGGGTTAATGTTAAGTGGAGCCAATCGCGTGCCCTTGATGCAATCGCCCGTCGCCTGGTCGAGCTGTTGACAGGCCTGGGCCTCAAAGTCCCGGACACCGTAGGTCCATGATCAGATGCCTCACCTGACAGTCGCCCCCGATCCGTGCATGACTCGTTATTTGGCGGCCGTCGGCGTCTTTCGCAAGGATCCGATTACCGTCATCGACATTGGCGCGCGCGCCAACTCCAACCGTCAGTGGCACCACTTCGGGGCCGACCTCCGCTATGTGGGTTTCGAGCCGCATGCCGAGGAATGCGCGCGCCTCAATGCTGTCACGCCGGACACCGCGACCTTTTATCCTTTTGCCCTAGCGCGTGAGCCTGGCAAGGCGACCCTGCATGTGCACGACAACCCCACCAGTTCCTCGCTGTACCCACCGGACCCCGAGGTTCTGAAGCGTTTCGCCTTTCGCGACAACATGCGCGTGGTCGAAAGCCGCGGCCTGGAGCTCACAACGCTCGATCTCGCCCTTGACGACAAGGCTGTCGGACCTGTCGACTTCATTCATGTCGATGCGGAGGGGGCGGATCTCGACATCCTGCGCGGCGGCGAAAATACGCTGCGCGCGCCGTCGCTCTTCGGCCTCTGCACCGAAGTCCGCTTGAACCGCTTTATGCGCACGCCGGTGTTTTCCGAAGTCGACGCCTTTCTGCGCGGCTTCGCTTTCGACCTCTACGATCTCGACGTCGACCGCGAGAGCCGCGCCGCCTTGCCCTATCCGGTGGCACGAGACCATCGTCACGACGTCGATCCGACACAGCCGATCCTCGGGCCCAGCGTGCGTGGCCAGGTGTTCTGGGGCGACGCGCTGTATTTCCGCGATCTCGTCGATCCGGAGGTGGCGAAGTTCTGCGAACCCTTGCCGACGGCGCAGATCCTGAAGCTGGCCTGCGCTTTCGAGATTTTCCGCCTCAAGGACTGCGCCGCCGAGTTGATCCTTGTTTACAAGGCGCAAATCGACGAGCTGTGTGATCACGCCAAGCTGCTTGAAATCCTGGTGCCGGGCTTTGAGCCCCGGCGCGGTTACGAGGACTATGTGGCGGAGTACTTTCGAGACCGCCAGGGATTTCGCCAGCGATAGTGTCGCGGAGACCCAAGCCCTTAACTAATGTCGCATCAATCCTGGCTTAGTCTGCTGTCATGCACAACTTTTTGCCATTTGGTCGCGCCGATACACCAACGCGGAATCTGCAATGAAACCGGTCGTCGTCCGCGCCGATGCCTCGCCCCAGAGCGGCTCAGGCCATGTCATGCGATGTTTGGCCCTGGCCCAGTCCCTGGCCGAGCGCGGACACGGGATTGTTTTCGCCTGCGTCGTCTTGACTCCGGAGTTACGCCAGCGCATCGGCGGCGAGGGGTTCGAGGTGGTCGATCTGCAAGCGTCCGCCGGCGCGCCGGCGGACGCGGCCGAAACCGCCGCGCTTTTGCACCATCGGGCCGCCGGCTGCCTGATCCTCGACGGTTATCACTTCGATTCCGCCTTTTGCCGGCTCGTGGCCGAGGCGACGCGGCGGTTGGTGGTCTTCGACGATCTTGCCGACCGCCCCTTGCCCGGCGCGGCAGTCGTCGTCAACGCCGGTGCCCAGGCAAAAGCGGCGGATTATGCGGCGCTGGCACCGGGTGCGGCCGTCTTGCTCGGACCCGACTACGTTGTGCTGCGCCACGAGTTTCGCCGTCACCTCGGCCGCGAACTGCCGCCGCTGGCCGATCGCGATGCCTTGCTCATGACCTTTGGCGGCAGCGATCCGCTTGGCCTGGGGGCGGCGCTGCTGCCGGCGATGCTGAAGCGTTTCGAGTGCGCCATCGACCTCGTTGTCGGCGCTGAGCCCGAGGAATTGGTGCCGAGCCACGGCCGCTTGCGGCTGCACGCCAACGTCAACTCGATGGATGAACTGATGTGCCGCGCCGGCCTCGCCGTTTCGGCCGCCGGTGTGACCTCGGGCGAGCTCTCCTTCATGGGCGTGCCGAGCCTGTTGGTGGTGGCCGCCGACAATCAACGCGCCTCGGCCCGGCGCGCCGCCGCCATGGGCGTCGCTGTCGTCTTCGATGCCCGCGTTGCGGTCCCCATCGAGGAGATCGCCGACCAGGCCGCGGCCCTGTGGCGGGATTTGCCGCGCCGTGCGGGGCTCGCCGCCGCCGCCCGCGCCCTGGTCGACGGCCGCGGCTGCGAGCGCATCTGCGATGCCATCGAAGAAGGGGCGCCATGACCGCGGATCTCACCTGTCCGATCTGCCTCGGCCGCGCCTTCAGCCAGGTCGAGGACCTGCGCTTTTCGGTGCCGCGCCCGCAAGGCGGCGCGGCCGGAGCCGAATGGTTCAGCTATGACATCCTGAGCTGCGATGCCTGCGGCCATGTCATGACCGACCGCCCCTATGGCGAAGGCTTCATCGAAAACCTCTATGCCAGTCCCCTCGAAAAGGAGCGCTGGACGCACGACGACAGGGAACCCTATGGCGAGATGATCGCCTTCGCGCGTGGCGATCTCGACCGGGCGCTGGCGGCAGGCGAGGGTCGCATACTCGACATCGGCTGCGGCTTCGCAAAGGTCCTGCAACAGCTGTATGCCGAAGGGATCGCCAGCGAGCGCCTGCTCGCCGTCGACTTTCGCCGCCAGGTGCCCGACGGCATTCCCTTCCTTGAATGCAACTTGAACGGCCTGGACGGCAGCGCCGCGACCGGCTTCGACGGCTATGCCTTCGCTTTCTGCACGCACCTGCTGGAACACACACTGGATCCCCGGACCTTCCTCAGAGCCCTGCGGGTGGCGGCGGCGCCTGGGGCCGGGCTCTACCTGGAAGTGCCCGACCACAGCCTGACCGGCCGCGATGTCGTGGCGCTGTCGAACCTTTGGTCGCCTCAACATCTGCACTACTTCACGCCTGAAAGCCTGAGCGCCCTGGCGACCTCTTGCGGCTGGTCGGTGGCGGGGAACGAGTCCAGCCTTTTCGGGTTCGTGCCGCGGGTCCGCCTGCTGCTGCGCGCCGAGACCCACGCGGCGGCGGTCGAGGCGACGCGGGACTCCTTTCGCCAACTACGCGCGTTGCGCGATGCCCTTGCGGCACGGCTCTCGCGCGAAAGCGGGAACGGCCCCGTCGCGGTCTGGGGCCTTGGCACCGACCTGCTGCTGGCCATCGAGGGACACCCGAAGCTGGCGGAGTCCATTCGTGCCGGTCATATCGTGGTCTTCGATCTTGCCCAGCGCGGCCAGTCCCACCTGGAGCGGGAGATCGGCGACCCCGATGCCCTGGCTGCATTTGACGGGCCGATCGTGCTGGCCGCGCGTCCGGCCAATACGCGCTTCCGCATGCGCGAGGCGGCTGTCGCCATGGGTATCGATTCGGCGCGGTTGATCGACGTTTTCGACGAGGCTTGATGTCAAACAGGAAACCCGCCGCGTCTTATCGACCCGACAGCATCCGCCACGCCGCCACGCTTGAGGATTTCGACCCGGCGCGCGTGCATTTCATTTATGGGGTGGGCGAGCCCGCGCGGCGTTTGTGCGACTATTTACAAGGCGGCGGCATCGAGGTTGTCGGTTTCGTCGCTGCCCAGGGACGCGAGTCTGCGATGCCGCTTCCGATGTTTACGCTGGAAGAGGTGGCGGCACGGCGGGGCAATGGCGTTGTCGCCATCCTGCCGGCGCAAGGCGTCACCTCCTTCCCCGAGGCTCTTGGCCGCTGCCGCGCCGCCGGCATCGCCGATGAGCGCATCGTCGATCCGCAGTGGTTCTATGGCAGTCACTTCCCGGAGAGCGACTACTGGCACCTGCGCAGATGTTTTCGTCAGGCCTGCGGTCCAGGCGGCCTGGCCTACGACATCGGCGCCAATCGCGGGATTACGGTCCTGCCGCTCGCCAGTCTTGCCGCGCGCGTCGTCGGCTTCGAGCCCAATCCGCTGATTCTGCCAGAGCTGCGGCGCAACACGGGGCACCGCGACAATATCGAGATCGAGACGCTGGCGCTCTCGGACGAAAGCGGCGAACTGCCGTTCTATCTGGACGAGGCGACCACCGGCGGGTCCAGTCTCAAGGCGGAATACGGCCTTGCCTACGGCTGGCAGGCGGTAACGGTGCGGGTCGAGCGGCTCGACGAGGTTTGCCGGCGCCGTGGCGAGGTGCCGGACTTTATCAAGATCGACGCCGAAGGGCTCGACCGCAAGATCATCGAGGGTGGCAGGGAGACGATCGAACAGCACCGTCCGGCCTTGGTCTTCGAATTGGGTATCTCGCGCGGCGATCGGCAAGCGGTCGAGCTTCTGCGCGACCTCGGTCGCCTCTACGACATGCGGATCTACGACCGCGACGTCGAGGCCTTGGAATTCTTCGAAACGCTGGAGGCGCGATTTGCCGAAGCGCCTTTGCCGGACCACACCAACATCTTTTGCCTGCCGAAGTAGAGTGCCGGTTCGAGTTCCCCCTACTGAGCGCTGAAACCGCCGTCGAGCGGTAGCGTGATGCCGGTGATCCAGCGGCTGGCGTTCGACAGCAGAAAGGCCACCGCGTCGGCGACGTCCTGCGGCTCGCCGAAGCCGAGGGGATGGGCGGCGGCCAGCGCCGCGTTCTGCTCCGGCGTCAGCATGGCGATCTGCTTGTCGGCCTGCGTGCCGCGCACCAGGGCAGGGGCAAGGGCGTTGACGCGGATGCCGTCCTCGGCCAGCTCCAGCGCCAGCGAGCGGGCGGCGGCGTTGAGCGCCGCTTTCGAGCTGGCATAGAGCACACGGCCGCGCTGGCCGACCATGCCGGCGATCGAAGAGATGAAGACCAGCGAAGCCGGCGTCCGCGACACACCCTTCTGGCGAAAGCCGCGCGCCAGCATCAGGGCGGCGCCGAGATTGACGCCGAAATATTGGTCGATCTGCATGCGCTTGAGGTTGCGCAGCACGCTGTAGCCCTGGTGCGAGGCGGAATGCACCAGGCCGTCCAGGGGCCCGGCTTGCGCCGCCAGACCCTTCATCCAGCCGGGAATGGCGTCGAGGTCGGACAGGTCGAAGGGCGCCACG
Organism: Kiloniellaceae bacterium; assembly: GCA_021776145.1. Lineage (GTDB taxonomy): Bacteria > Pseudomonadota > Alphaproteobacteria > Kiloniellales > Kiloniellaceae > JAJFGM01. The sequence continues at coordinate 5,781 of JAJFGM010000029.1, forward strand.
GTATGGCTGTCGGGGTCCGGCAGCAGGGCGCGGGTCTCGGCCAGGGCCGCCTCGCGGCGGCCGACCAGGATCAGGCGGGCGCCGAGATCCGTCAGATTGAGGCAGAGGCTGCGGCCGATATCGGAGTCGGCCGAGGCGCCGGTGACCAGCAGGTGCCTGCCGCTGAGATCGACCGGGTTGCGCATGACGGGGCTATCCAGCCTTTAGAGTCGGAAAGTCATCGGGGATTTCAATCACCGTCGGCCGGGGAATCGGCCCGATGTCGGTGACCAGGGCGCCCCAGGACCAGCCGACGCCAAAGCCCGCCAGCAGCAGTTTGTGCTTCCTTGCCGCCAACTCGTCGCCGAGCCGGCTGCACAGCAGCAAGGCCACCGAAGCCGAACTGGTGTTGCCGAAGTCGTGCATGTCGATGGGCACCTTTTCGCGCGGCAATTTCGACTTCTTGGCGAGATGTTCGAGCATGAACTTGTTGGCCTGATGCAGGGCGAAATAGTCGATATCGTCGATGCCGACACCGGCATGCGCCATGGTTTCGCGCAGCAGGCCCGGCACCAGGCGCAGCGAGAAGGTGAAGACCTCGGCGCCGTTGAGGTGGAGGCGGGCATCCTCGAACAGGCGGGCGGCTTCTGTCTCGCTGTGCGGCTCGATTGGCGGCACCAAGGGATCGCGGCGGCCGCCGGCCTTGACCATGATGTTGGGGGCGCCGCTGCCGTCGGTGCCGAAGATGCCGAACATCCGCGGCGCCTCGGGGTCCTTTTCCAGGGCGACCGCCGCGCCGGCATCGCCGAACAACGGCATGGTCGAGCGGTCCTCGGGCTTGAGGAAGCGGGTGCTGGTGTCGCCGGCAAGCACCAAGGCGCGCGTGGCAGTGGAACTGTCGAGTAGTTGGCTGGCGGTCCAGATGCCGTAGATGAGGCCGGAACAGCCGAGATTTATGTCGAAAGCGGCGCAGTCCTTCGTCAGGCCGAGACGCTTTTGCAGAACGCAGGCCGTCGCCGGCAGAACGTAGTCGCTGTCTTGCGAGATGAAAATGAGGACGCCGATGCTTTCGGGGTCCCAGCCGAGTTGCTCGAGCAGACCCTCGGTCGCGGCCAGGCACATGTCCGAGGCGCAGATGTGCGGCGGCGCCACACGGCGCGCATAAACGCCGGTGGTGGCGAGCAGCTTTTTCGCTTCTTCCTCGGTGAAAAGGCTGTGGTCTTGCATGAAGGAATGGCTGGTCTCGGGTACGCTGGCGCATACCCCGGCGATTCGCACACCCTTGACGATTGTTTTCAGCATTCGACCTGCTTCACATCCCGGTCTGCCCTAAAATCTCGCAGGCATTTCCGACCCCGAATTGCCTGACGATCACTGCAATGCATAAGCCGGGCGAACTTAAGATGAAATGAATCTCCATAGCGCCAACCTATACCAGAGACTGGCGCTTGGCCATTGTTTCGCCACGCACTTTCGCCGCGTCGGCGGGACACGGCGGCAAGGTCGAGGCGCGTCGTTTTTGGACCGTCGGGGGGCGCTCATTTCCGCGAACCGAGGAAGGGGATTGCCAAATTTCGTTAACCAGGGATTAACCTGGCGCTGCAAAAACTCCGCCGTGGTTGCAAGATGGACTTTAGTGTCCGCGACCGTCATACAAGAAACAAGAATTGTGAGCGGGGAATTGGGCGAACAGCCGCAAGCAACACTAGCGACCCGCCGGTCGCGGCACCTATTCATTTCGGCAGTTTTGGCGGGATCGCTTTTCATCTAAGCTCCTCGACGTTTTCGCACCGCCTGAATTTCAGCGTTTCTATCGAGAACCAATGGGTCGAAATGCATGTCTGAATTTGACGGGTCTTCTGTACTGGTAACCGGCGGCAGCGGATCATTTGGACGACACTTCATTCGCACGCTGCTGGAGCGTCACAAGCCGCGCCGCGTCGCGGTGTTTTCGCGGGACGAATTGAAGCAGTACCACATGTCGCAAGACCCGGCTTTCGCCGAG
>JAJFGM010000281.1 GCA_021776145.1 Kiloniellaceae bacterium
CGTTTTAATCTGCCCCCATTTTTTTCTTTTGTGCGCATCTTTTTTTTCCGTAACAAAATTGGGGTTCCTCAAAAAAATCCCCCCCACTAAGGTGTGGAGTTGCGGCCGCGCCGCCGTCTCGGCGCGCAAGTGGGAGAGACAAACATGCGGGTGATCCTGGCGAGCTTGATCCTGGTTGCGGCTTTCGCGAGCAGTGCCGAGGCGACGGTCCTCGAGCGGATCCGCGACACGGCGACGCTGAAGGTGGGATTTCGCGAGGACGCACGTCCTTTCTCCTTCAAGAACGAGGTCGGCGAGGCGGCCGGCTACAGCGTCGAACTCTGTCGCGAAGTGGCGGCGCGCTTGAAGCACAGCCTCGGCCTGGCCACGCTGACCATCAAGTATCAGCCGGTGACGGCGGAAAACCGTTTCGAGGCCGTCAACCGCGGCGACGTCGACATCCTCTGCGGCGCGACGACGGCGACCCTGTCCCGACGTAGCCTGGTGGATTTCTCGCTGCCGGTCTTCATCGACGGTGCCAGCGTGCTCTACCGAACCGATGGGCCCGAGAATTTCGAGAGCCTGGCAGGGCATAGGGTCGGCGTGCGCGCCGGCACGACAACGGAAGAGGCCCTGACCAAGTCGCTGCTCGCGATGTCGGTGGCGGCGGAGGTCGTCGCGGTCGAGGACCATTCCGAAGGACTGCGCCGCCTCGAGGCCGGCGATGTTTCGGCCTACTTCGCGGATCGGGTTATTCTGCATTTTCTCATGACGCGCAGCGCGAAGGCCGAATCTCTGCGCTTGTCGCAACGCTTCTTCACGCACGAGCCCTATGCACTTGCCATGCCGCGCGGCGACAGCAATTTCCGGCTGGCGGTCGACCGCGCGCTGAGCCGCATCTACCGCGACGGCTCTATCAAGCAGATCTTTTCCCGCGGCTTTGGCGCCGAAGCCGAGCCAAGCGGTTTGGTGCAGGCACTGTTCATCATATCCGCCCTTCCCGAATAGCGCCGCGGTGACCCGCGCCACAGCCCCATTGCCCACCGACCCTAAGCCTTCCGGTTCCCAGCGTGGATTGCTACGATAGCCCCAGCGGATCGGGATGCGTCGTAATCGCGGCGCGCAAAACGATCGCGCCGGGGCCTGGATTGTGAGTCAATTGGTTTCGTCTACAGAGTCGCCGCAGCCCGACCGGGCCGCATCTGACAGGCCCCAGCAGCCTGCCGTGGCGTCTTCCCCGCCCATGGCGAATGCCGCGCGGGACCCGCGATCGCGCCGTCTGCGGGCCTGGCGATTCGTCCTGCTGCCGGTTCTCGTCGTTGTGTGCGTTTTTATTCTGGCCAGTCTTTGGGAGTTCATTCTCGAGCCCTTTCTGGAAATTGATCCTGTCTTGCACGCGACCTTCGAAAACACCGTGGAGAAATGGGAAACGGTTTTTCTGGCCTGCCTTTTTACTCTGTTTGGTCTTTGTCCGCCGACCTATCTGTTCCTACGTTTCGAGAGACTTCACCAACAAGCGTCCGAGCAATTGAGCGCTCGCGAGCAGTGGATGCGAGACTTTGCCGAGGCCACCGGCGCGCGGTTCTGGGAAACCGGGCCAGACCACAGATTTACCTTCGTTGCCGAAACGCATTTTCCGGCCACCGTGCCGTTTTTGGGCGAGGCCTTGGGAATGACGCGGTGGCAATTGGCAGGCGCCGAACCCGACAGCGAGGAACAGTGGCGCCGCCACCGCGACGACCTCGAGGCGCACCGCCCTTTTGTAGATTTTCGCTATACTTTTGACGGGGCGGTGGGCGCGCACTATCGCTGGAGCGTCAGCGGCAGGCCCTTGTTCGACCGCCAGGGCGAATTTCTCGGCTATCGCGGTGTTGCGCACCAGGTGACGACGGCAGTTGCGGCCCGGGGTGAGATCCGTTCGGCACAGGCGCGATTGGCGGCGGCTATCGAGGCCTTCGACGATTCGGTGTCGCTCTACGACTCGGAAGATCGCCTGGTTATCTGCAACCGCACGTTCCGTTCCAGGCTGGCGCCACTGGGAGACCTGCTTGACGCAGGAACGTCCTTTGCCGACATGATCAAGGCCGCTACCGACAAGGGTATGGTGCCGGAAGCGAAGGGTCGGGAGGAGGCCTGGATCCAGGATCGTCTGGCAAAACGGCGGAACCCCGGCGAGCCTTTCGAGCAGCGTACTTGGCAAGGACACTGGCTGTTGTTTCAAGAGCAGCGTTTGCCGGACGGCGGAACCCTGTCGTTCTGCAGCGATATCACAGCGCGCAAGCAGGATGAGGCGCGGGCGCGCGTGGCGAAAGAAGAAGCCGAGGCGGCCAATTTGGCCAAGTCACGTTTTCTCGCCGCCGCCAGTCATGACCTGCGCCAACCACTGCATGCCCTTGGGATGTTCGCGGCGTCTCTCGACAATCATGTCTCCGGCGACCGTGGGCGCGACCTGCTGGCCAAGATGGAGCGCTCGATCGATGCCCTGAGTGATAGTTTTGGCGCGCTTATCGATCTTTCTACCCTCGAGGCCGGGGTCAGCAAAGCCACGCTCAGTGCGTTCTCGATGGATGGCATCCTCGACCGCTTGAGAGAGGAGTACCAACCGCTCGCCAGGTCCAAGCAGATTGAGTTGCGCATCCTGCGTTGCGGAGCGCGGGTGTGCAGCGATCCGGCGCTGTTGGACCGGATTCTCCGCAATCTGCTGTCGAATGCCGTGAATTACACCGAACGCGGACGGGTTCTGGTCGGCTGTCGACGCCACAAACAGGCCTTGCGAATCGAGGTTTGGGACAGCGGGCCGGGAATTCCCGCAGACCGGATCGAGCGCATATTCGAGGAGTTTTACCGCGCCGATCCTTCGGGCGGCGGTCGGGGTGCTTCGGGGCTGGGGCTGGGCCTGGCGATTGTTCGTCAGACCGCCCGGCTTCTCGAACACCGGATCGAGGTAAGCTCGCAACCCGGAAAGGGCTCGGTCTTTGCCGTCGAGGTCCCCTATGCCATAGGTCCGGCCGTTGGTCGGGCCGAAGCGCCGGTGGCTGTGGCCGGAGACACTTCCAACAGCCTCTCGGGTCGTTTCGTCCTCGTTCTTGACGATGAGGTGGACGTCGCCGACGGCATGCAGCAGTTGCTTGAGGAATGGGGATGCGATGTGTTGGCGGCCTGCAGCGGCGGCGAGATGCTCGATAGCCTGAAGGACTTGAACCGTGTACCGGACGCCGCGATCGTCGATTATTCGCTCGGTGAAGGCGACAGCGGGTTGATCTGGTTGCGCCGCATCTTCATGCAGGTCGGCCGGGATCTGCCGGTCATATTTGTCTCCGCGGCGACCAGTCCGGAGGTGCTCGCCGAGGTGAGGGCCGGCGGGTTCGAAATCCTCGACAAACCGCTGCGCCCGGCCAAGTTGCGGGCCTTGTTGAGTTACCTGGTGCGCGGCCGGGCATAATGCCCCTCCGATGGCGCCGGGCGCTGGCGCTGTTCGGGCCTCGAAAAGCCGGTGAAAAGGCAATCGGTTAACCGGGCGTTTAGCCATCTGTAGCACTATGGACCGATGCTGCAGGATCTCCTCGCCCGATTTGGCGCCACCTATTCAGACCGCCGGCTGGCGCGGCGATGTGCCGATATGCCCGGCACGATTAGTTTCGCTGGGTCGGATTATCCCGTGAAAGACATCTCGCAGCGTGGATTTGCCGTGAAGCGCTACGGCGCCGAACACTACCCCGGCGATCGTGTTCGCGTTTCCGTCAAACTAGGCGACGATGACGACAGCTTGGTTTTCGACTGTGACGCAGTCGTAACCTGGGTAAATCGTCGTACGCGCGAATTGGCCGGCGCCTTTCTCGAATTGGATCCCGCCATGCGCCGGCGTATTTCCGACAGCATTCCAGAGATGACCGTGGCCAAATGAGCGGTATCGCACTGGGCTTGATCGTCAGAGACACCGTCCAAATCTAGATATCGACCTTGCGGGCCTCGATCTTGGCCAGGATGCGGCGCTTTTCCTCCGCGTTCAGAATCGGCCATTCACGGATTTCATCGCCGTTGCGATGGCAGCCAATGCAGAGGCCGGTGAGATCGTCGATCTGGCAGATCGTGATACAGGGTGAGGGCACAGTGGTGTCGAGGCCGCGCCCGTGCGCCGCGCGCAGGCGGGCACGCCGCCGGGCGCGTCGTCTTTCACGCTCGTTTGTCGCCTCTTCGTTCAATCGTTCCTCCCCGGTTCTTGCCGCATGCCTCCAAGGCCCTGGAATGTCTCGGCCTCTGAAATAGGGTTCATGAGTTGAACCGTTGTTCGAATGCCGATTCACTCTATTCTCAACTTCTTCGTGCCCTATGAATCCGCAAGTACAACGAAACAAACTCCAGGACCTGGTCACCGGGCGACACACAGGCGCCTGACCGCGACCTCGTTATTTGTCAATCGACGGCGCCTTACGCTGCGCGGCGGCGTTGGCAGCCCCGCCGCCAGACCCTATCATCTGCGCCTTCGGCCGGCACAACGCAAGTCGGGCAAGCCGCCGCGGCCGTCGCGACGATGGGAGACGGGATCGTGAGTGCCGAGATGCTGAAAAGACTCCGTTCGGTCAGCGGGCTTTTGTTATTTACCTATCTGGCCACCCACTTGCTCAACCACAGCGCCGGAATTGCCTCGCCAGAGGCGCTGGAGGCGGGGCGGCAGGTCTTCCTGGCGCTGTGGCGCAATCTGCTCGGCACCTCTCTCCTTTATGCCGCTTTGATCGTCCATGTGGGGTTGGCCTATTGGTCACTCTATCGGCGCCGTTCGTTGAAGATGCCGACGTGGGAAGCTCTTCAGTTGCTGCTCGGGTTCGCCGTACCGCCGTTGCTCGCCCTCCACATCCTCGGCACGCGGTTGGCACATGAGGTTTTTGCCTTCGAGGACAGCTACGCGGCGGTCCTGCTGATCTATTTCCGTTTCGACCCGGCTCTTGGAGTGCAACAGGTCGCCGCTACCCTGGTCGCCTGGGTGCACGGCTGCATCGGCCTGCATTTCTGGCTGCGGC
>JAJFGM010000282.1 GCA_021776145.1 Kiloniellaceae bacterium
GAAGGATTTCGGTCGCGGTTCGCCAGGAGCGATTGGATGCGGGGTGGGTATCGCGGCATCCCCGAGATAGATTGGGATCTTGCCTGCCGCGCGGGAGCGCACCTTCGTGAACTGCTCTTGTCGACCGTTCACCGCGCCGACCATCGACGGCTTTTATTCAGTACGAACCCCAGCAGCCGGCCGCCAAAACATTGGATCCGATCCTGGCCTGACTGTATGGCCGAGGCCGTTGATTCGCCGGCCTCTACGACCATTACGACGCCTTCGCACTTGGCGCAGAGATCGAGCCCCTGCCAGGAATCCAGCAGGGGTCCGGCATCCAGGACGATGGTCTTGAAATGCGGTCGGACCGCGTCGAGAAAGTGCCAAAGTCTCTCGCTCGGATCATCCGTTGCGACGGAGTTCGGAGGTTCGGAGAAGGGGCTGACATAAAGCTTCGTCTCGCCGAACTGATGGATTGACTCGGCAAATTGCATTTCCCGTTCGCCGTCTTGCTCCCAACCCTGATTGTCGGAACTCATAAAAATCGCGTGCTCTCGCTTGCGGGCCTTGCCGGTTTCAATCAAGAGAACGCGCTTGCCGACGATTTCCGCCATGACCCGGGAAAACTCGAAGGCAATCGTCGATGTGCCCTCGCCGCCCACCAAGCCGACAAACGCGACTGCCACTTGATCGAGAGTTCCAAGCTGCCCTTCAATTCGCTTGTAGAGCAGCAGAAACTGCTCTTCCTCATCAGGACTCGCGGCCTTTCTGGGGCTCTGCAGAAGGGCCTTGACTGGCGAAAGAAGAGCGCCGAGGTCGAGCGGCTTGGCGACGGCCAACCGGGCTTCCCTTGCGAGGCTCTTAGCGGGAATGCGCTTCTTTTCCACAGTCACACCACCTCAAGCTCAATCCGCAGATTGCCAGCTAATGTATCACGCACCATCGCCACAATGTCTTTATCGGGCAGCTCGTTGCTGTCGAGGCGACCGGTAATTCGCAGATTATCTCTTGGCAATGGACGCCAAAACCGGAACGCCAAAACGTTCTTCCAGTTTCTCCTGGCTGAAAAACGCGCCCCGCCGGTAATCTCTGTAAAGGGCCAGCCCCAAACCGGCTACCAGACCGAACAGTCCGCCGAGCAAAACACGCAGGATCTTGGGCAGTTGGGTGAGCTTGGTGACGATGGGCTCCTGGATTGTCCGAATGTTCGAGCTTTGAAGCTGGTCGAGCTGCTCCGATAGGCGTTCTTCTTCAAGTTTCGTGGCTGCGGCGTCGATGTTGCGCTGAAGAAAGAGCATGTCGCGTTGCAGTTTTTCGATCTCGATTCGTCTTAGGTCGATCAGGTGCAGCTGTTCTTGCAGGCTGCTCAGTTGCTGCTGTTGAACCTTGGAGCGGGCCCTGAACGCAGTGAGACTGGCTTTCAGTCGATAGAACTCGACCTCGATTGTCTTGAAAAGGTCGCTCTTTCCGCTCCGGACACGGCTGCCAAGATCCTTTTTTTGGTTGTCCAACTTTTGCTTCAAGGCGTCAATCTCTTGCAGCACTGCATCCAGTTCGTCGCTTGCGTCGCCGCCGCCATCGGCGGCCCTCGCCAAAAGGCCGGCTTCCTGGTAGCGCAAATCTTGCAATCGCTTGACGGCCTGGCGGATGGGTTCGGTGTTGAGCCCTAGGTATAGCGGGACGTTTTCGGGCATAAGACCCATCTGGGTGATCAACTCGGCAATCTGTTCTTCCAACTCGGTTTCCGAGTTCAGGGAGGCCATCAGACTTTTCTCGTGTTCGACGATCTGCCCGAGGACCAGGCGCGTTTGTTCATCCGGGTTGTAGACACGGTATCTTTCCTTCAGCGCCTGCAGCTCTTGTTCTGCCTTCGCAAAGGACCGGCGGTACTGGATCAACTGTTCCTCGAAAAAGGGCAATTGCGAGTCGCCATAGATGTCGCGCCGTTTATCCGCCAAGAGGCTCAGAAATCGAGTGACAACCTCTCTCGTAACCTCCCTGTCCGGGTTGGTGTAGTAGATATGAATGACGTTGGCTTCCTTGGCCCTTTCGACCCGCATGTTCTCTTCGAGAAGCTTCAAGGCATTGACGTTCAACTTTTCCGTTGGATCGGCGTCGGCCGGCATTGCTTGTCCGGCTGCCGACCTGAGGGAATCGCCAAGATCACGCTTTAGTTGATCGAGGACAGCCCGCGTCTGTGCCTGCAGCCTGCTCAGCCAAGCAAGCGGGCCCGTAGCGGTGTCCAGCACTGGAGCAAGTTCCGGGTAAATCGTGTCGGCCCCGATTTCGTCGATGAGCTTGATCCTTAGATCTCTGCTCGAGACGATCTGGACTTCGGAATTGATCACCTCGCTCGGTCGCGTCAAGAGTTGGGAATCGACCTCGTCGCCGACTTCGGAGCGGTAGACGTACTCGCGACCAAAGGTCAACAACAGGCTGGCGTGCGCCTGGTAGAGGGATGGTTGCAAAATCGCCACGACTGCCGCGGCAAGCATGGCAACGAATACAATAAAGGCGATAGAAATCTTGTGCCGGAAGAACGTGTCAACCAGATCGGCAATCAATACTCCGGTCGAATTTTTCTGCACGCCCTATTCTCCAAACTCTGTCCTGTTCAGTCTAATGGTCAATTCTTGATAGAGTACGATTTATCTATGTATCTTATATATAATTTTGAGAAGATCGACAAGGCATGAGGATTTTTTATTTTGGTGCATTAACTATTTAACTAATAATATTTACTATATATTTGAGAAACGCCACGGGTGAGTAAGGGATGCTTGGGCCGTTACACGACCCGGCGAGAACCCGTAGAGCCTGGTTCCTTGACGATGGCCTGTATCCCACATCGGCTCAATCGGCCGGCGTGCCGGCATCATTGCCGCCCTGGCATCACAGTTCGGTTTCACCTGGGTTCCCTCGTAATTTCCCACACTCCGTTATTCGCCCGGGACTCCGGGGGCTGCGCCGGCATTCCAGCCAGCCCGCGGATTTCATTGCTCGCGATTTGTGGCAGGGAAAGGGCAAGACCAATGAGGAGCCAAAGGTAACGGCTGAAGTCATCGTGCAGTAAGACCGAGCTGCTGGCATAGCCGAGGAGACATATCCCCATTGTCGCCGCGAGGTGCGAGTGGTCTTTCAGCCCCGTCTGACTCAATTCACGGCGCGCCCGCAAAAGGCCGCGCAGCACCAAAAACATCAGGGCCGCAAAGGCCGAGAGGCCGACGATTCCCCGTTCTGCGGCCAGTTCAATGTAGTAGCTGTGGCTCTTTCGGGCTTCGTAACGCGGCGTCAGATTCATCCGCTGGGTATAGCGCCGAAAGTGAGTCTGGTAGTTACCGGCGCCGACGCCGAGCACCGGGTTGTCGAGGAACATGTAAATACCTGCCGCGAGTTCGTCCAAACGACCGACCACGGCCGGATCGCTCTCGCGCGTATTGTCCTCAAAGCCCGGCACGAAGCTAACCGCGGATACCAGTCGCTCCGTATAGCTTGCCGGCAAGAGCGGGATCATCAGCAATCCCACCAGAACGCAAGACACAACGACCGCCGGCCGGAGCCGATAGCGGACCAGCATTGCGCAGGAAACGATCAGCAGGGACAGGAATGTCCCACGTGAAAAGGTTGCGACGATCGAGATCAGCACCAGCCCCAAACAGCAGGCCGCAATCAGGCGCAGCGCTGGCCGTCGCTCGGAACATATCCGGTCCCATGCCAGCACCACGAGGACGACAAGGATCTGTCCAAAAAAATTGGGGTCGCCAATCGGGCCGGTGAGTCTTTGCGCGTGGTTGGGATCATCCAGGTTTTCGACGCCCCAGGCCCGGCCAAAGCCACCGAAGGTACTGTAATAGCTTTCTGAGAAGTGCTGGTAGCTGGTTATCGCGCCAAGGAAAATGCCAGCACAAAGCATCATCCAGACGGCGGCACGAAGGGTTCGACCGTCGCGCACAAGAAGCAGCACCAAGATGGCGAAAGTCGCATTCTTGAGGTTGTCTGTCGCCACGTCCAGGGCGGCCGTGTGGTCTTCGGCGTAAAGCACCGACGTGGCGGTGAGGGTTCCGTAAGCGATCAATGCCAGGACTGCCGACCTGGTTTGTGCCGTCCAGTCGCGAAATGGCGATTCTCTGTTCAGAGCACTGCGAATGGCGACGGCAAGAAACAGGAATAACAGCAGATATTTTTCAATCGGGATGGCTGCGTGGTAAACCGTAAGGACGTCGCTGAGGTTTATGTAGGTGGCAAAGACGAGAAAGAGAAAACCCCATTGCGGCTGGGCGAAACAGACAGCCAGCCCGGCAACCCCTATCAACCCGATTATGACGATGAGTGAGCTCGTCGGCGCGACCGCAAGGGAGCCCGCCGCCATCCCGACGAGCAGCAATAGCAGAAGTACTACTGCGGCAAGGGGATCGAAATACCTATGGCGGGGCGTCCGCATTACCTACATTCCCGCAGTTGGCAGGCGCCAAAAAGATCCGATCCTGTCCATGCCGCTAACCACGCTTTGGCCGAAGCATCTTGCCCAGCATCGAAAAGACGACCACCGGCGTTCGCAAGAGGATCTCGATATCCAAGCGAAAACAACGCCGTCGCGCATAGAGAACATCGAGCCGATAGCGGTCTTCAAATCCGGTCACCTGGTTCTGAAAAATCTGCCAAAGGCCGGTGACCCCCGGTTGGACTTCAACGCGCTCGGTCTGCCAAAGATCGTATGCCGCGACCGGATGGGTGCTTGGGCGCGGACCGACAAGTGACATCTCGCCAGTCAGAACGTTGAACATCTGTGGCAGCTCGTCCAAGTAGAGTCTTCGTATTTTCCTGCCCACGACGGTTGTTTGGCCATCGTGGACCGTGCCGGCAACTTGAGCTGATTGCGGACCGGTGTGTTTTCGCGTGTGTTCACGCAGCATCTTGGCCGCCAATACCGGATCATGGCGCCACCCCGGTCGCAGATGGACACTCTCATCCAAGCCAGTGGCGTTCGGGTCGGAGACCATCGTGCGGAATTTGTACATCGTGAAACGCCGACCGCCCTTACCGGTCCTCGGCCGCAGATAGAAAACCGGGTCCCGTGGCGACTCCAGCTTTATCAGAACTGCAAGAAAGGCCAATAACGGCAGCCACAATGGCGATAGGGCGAGCACAAAAGTGACGTCGAAGATCCGCTTCAACAGCTTGTACGATCGTTGTCCGAGCAGCGAATTTTGTGGGTCGACCCGAAAGACCCAGCTCAATTCCTTGCCATGGCGTTGGCCAAACCCGGTCTCCGCCTGACGCGACTTGATACGTAGAATTTGCCCCATGTATCCGCTGCCCCTCAACGTGCCCTGGCCACCGTTTCGGCAAGCGCTCGCGGGCTCTGACACGCTGTTCCCGCGTGGTGCACGGCCGTGCGCATACGTCGATGGCCTTTCTTGTTTCTCCTTGTCGGAGACGTATCCTTTTGGTGCGACGCCGACATCGACGCCAACACGCGCATCGCCGCCGCGCCCGGTGAAGCGAACCTGGCCAGCTAGCGACCTGACTCCATCGCCACAACGTTGTCATAGTCGGTCGTGTGAGCGATCGACTGAAGCTCGGGCATCGTCGAGGCCAAGCAGCGCGAAACGAATGTCAGTGCCTGCTCGGAAAGTTCGAACTGGATGCCGATACCCTTTGCGTCCGTCCACACGCACAGGGCGTCGGCCTCGCCGAGGCGGACTTCCGAATCCGACGTCAGGCCGTGTGGTGAGCCCGACCCGAGCTGCTGTAAGCGGGCGCCGCCCAATGAAACCTCTATGACGACACAAGCGATTTCTTTTCCACCAAAGTTCAGCGCGATGTTCAGCCCCTGCCGCGCCGCATAGCGTGGCCAGCTGCGGCGTTCTTCCCGGTTCCGCTGACAATCGGCAAGCGCCGCAAGAAGGAGATCTTCGCAAGTCAGAGCCTCGTCGGGAAAAGTGGCGCTGCCGAATGCGACCTCGGTACCGAGCCTGTAATTCACCTCTCCACGAAGTCGATCGATGAACAGGTTCATTTCGAAGTCGTTGGTGTCCGGGCAGACAATCACAATTTGCTCATCAATCCCGCGCCACAGCATGATGTCGGACTGGCGCAGTTCGCTCTTGATGAGGCGCGCCAGTGACTTGGAGGCCATGTGATGAGATAGGCGCTCGGCGATTTCCGTCACGTACTTGTTGTGATCGTTGGAAACCCCGCCTGCAAGTTTGCGAAGATCAGCTGCCTGGCCAACCTTCGCATCGACCAGCATCACGCTCAAGGGGCGCTGGTGGCGGCGGCATTGCGCCAACTGCTCATTGACGCGCTCCATCGCGGCGTCGGTCGCGGATCCGATGCCCGGCACAGGGCTCCCGACGGCGTCGTTCACTTGCGAGAGCGCATTTGCCAGCACCCGTGAAAGCCAAATCAGGGCGGCAAGGATAGCCAGTTGTCCGGCCGAGTATGCCAAGTAGAGGGACGCTTCCTGCTGGATGCTCTGCCAGCCCAGGACGGCGACCAGAACAAAGAGCCCACAACCGAGGATGACCGGGACGGCTGGCGGGACGTGGAGCCATCGCGTGCCCAACAGGCCTACACAAAGTATGCTGCAGACCACCACCACCACCACCACCACTAGCTTTGCCGTTGCGGCCGCGAGTACGGTATCGGGAGTCGCGACGTAGCAGAGCTCAAGGCCAAACAATATTGATAAGAGGCCGATTCCGGCGAGTAAGGCTGCGAGAGGCCTAGAAATGACGTTCATTTTTATGTCTTCTCCCCTACGGAACCCTCGCCCCAATTCCGCAGCACGAAACCTTTCCCGATAATGTCGTGAATACTGTACTGATTTCGATTTTCAAAGCAATAAGTATATTTCCTAATTAATTAATGCACGGTATTTTGGTATAGGGAGTGCGATGATTTTAATATGGTAAATACTGAGCGGGGAATTTGGTGATCTTTTGCGACACCTTGATATGCCCGAACTATATTTTTTCCAATATTTTGAATTATTATTAATTTGATGCACTAGATGGTCAAATATTACACAACTAAATAGACTGAAATGCCGCCGATAATCAATTTTTCGATATAGGGATCGATAGCCGCCGCCGCCGCATAATGCCGGTCCGAAGGAGATGGTGGGCACTCAAATTGTCGAAGTAGTCAAGGTACTGCTTGCCGACCGTTACCGCATGGGTCGACCGGCCCGCCCTTAACGCGACGGCTTTACCCAGACGACGCTTTGCCTGCCGGTCAGGTGACGCATCAAACCGCGGAGAGACCGGAAATTACCGTTGGCGATGAAATAGGCAATGTTGGGAATTTTCCAAGTGCGTCCGACTGCTTGGCCGACATAGCCCAGCAGCGCCAGGCCGTAGAAGATGACCTGCGCAGCTAAGGTTAATTGAAAGAATAAATGCAGCGGTGGATAAGTAATCAAGGCAATATTTCCGACCAGCGCCCCTGTCATGAAGAAAGGCAACAGAAGTCTCAAGAATTTATGGGAAAACAACATGAAGACCGCCATTGGAGACCGCCAAGGCCAATTTCCCAGATTGAGCATGAGCTGGTAGCGACCGGCGGTCATGCGATCCCGCCTTTCGCTGTCGACGGCCATGTTCGGCGATGGCAGCTCCCAACAACCCGCTTCCGGCTCGTAGATCGCGCGTTGGCCTTGCCGCAAGGTGTGCAGTGCCAGCCAGGAATCGTCGTTGATGATGCCGGCCGTAATCGGCGCGAACACGGCACGTCGAATGGCCAACATTTCGCCGACTACACCCGCGGTTGATGCGATGCGGCTTTCCAAGCTCTTGAGGAAGGATTCATAGCGCCAATAAAAGCCTTCGGACTCGACGCCGGCTGAGAGTTGGCCAGCACAGCCTTTCCGACGGATTGTCCTTTTGCCGGTAACCAAACTGACGGTCGGATCGGCGAAGTTGCGCGTCAGCTTGCGTATCGCGTCCGGGAGGTAAAAGGCGTTGGCATCGGAAAAGATCAGTATTTCGCCCTTGGCTTCGGCCGCCGCTCGGTTAATGGCGTGGCTTTTGCCCCGTCGTTCGGGCTGAAACAGGCCGATTACGGAGTCCCTTGCAAATTGCTCGACCACCAAGGGCGTTTCGTCGCTCGAGCCATCCGATACCACGATGATCTCGAGTTCCGGGTAGTCAATGGCGAGGCTGTTGGCCAGTTTATCACCGATTACGGAAGCCTCGTTATAGGCCGCTATGACAAGGCTGACCGTCGGCACGTACGGGCGTTGGGTGACAGGCCGGGGGCGAAACCGCGCCACAAGGAACAAAAGTGCCGGGTAGCCGATATAGTGATAGGCCTGAATGCCCAGGCAAAGCAGCGTTAGGGAAACCAGTAAAACTTCCATCTGACCTTTGGTGTTGACGTGGGGTGTTTTGCGCCACCTGTTTTCGAGCTGTTGGCATGTCGCTTTTGATGTTTTGGGGCTCGGAAAGCGAAGCATGGGCGGTTCCGAGCGGGATTGTATGAGCAATCGATGGATCTGGCGACGCCAGATACCGTTTTCCCGCGGGCCAGATCCACGCAAGGGTGTGGGCCGCAGCCGGGAGGTCGGTAAAGAGTCCATGGTGAAGGGCGACTGTGTGCTGAGCCGGGTCTCTTTCTGGCATCTTGCACGACGGTGTTCCGTTCAAATTTGGCCACGGAAACCCGCGTAGCCGTTGTCAGAGCGGTCCCGGGTGGCGTGTTCGAGAGCGCTTTAAGTCCGTCGGCGCGGCCGCCGCTCGGACCGTCATCCCAGCCACTGCGATTGATCCATGCGGACAAAGCTCTCAAGTTGCGGAAAATAGGTTTCCAGCGCCGCGTCGACAAACTCCTTTTTGCATGTGGCGTCGCGGTTGGCGATATCTGGCATGATAGTGACGGTGAACTGGCCTGTGCCGGTCTGGATCGGAAAGACCGGCAATACCGCGGACCTTGCCGCATAGGCGAGTGTCAAGGCACCAACGGCAAGCATTGTGTCCTTTCCCAGAATGCGGCCCGTGACCGGGGTTTTCGAAGTTGCCGCACTCGCGGTTATCGAGATGATGCCATTTTGCTGCAGTTTTTCGAGCAGGAGATGCTTCATATCTTCGGGCCGGTGGTCGGAGATTAGAATTCGGTCGGCAATATATCTGTTCTCGATGCAGGTGCAGACGGGGTTGAGGAACAACACTCCGAACCTGGTAATAGAGAAGCCATGATAGGGCTCGCTCAAATGGGTGACCCTGTGTCCGGCCTGATGAAGCGCCATCTTTCCGACCAGGCTATAGGCGGTAAAGTTTCCCATCCAAAGGACGACGCCCGACCCCTTTTCGAGGCTTGCCTCGAGGTGTTCCAATCCGACCGTCCGGATCGTCGGCGCCCAACCGCCGGGCCGATAGCACTTTAGCAGTTGCAGGTTGCTTTCGAAGCCGCGTGCATATCTTCGAAGCTGAGCATCCCGGCTAAGACTTGTCGGCGCGGGCCCGACGTTGGCGGAGGATGTTTCACTCGTTATGGAGCGAATCGCTTGCTTTACTCTTGCGATTAAAGGCGCGATCCGGTGCCAGCTCGACTCTGGACAAAACCAAGCAATTGCGGTTTGCAGTAGCAGTCTAAGGGGGAACATCGCGTCGCCCAGCGAGATCGAACTCTTGTAATCGCGCACGGCGCATTCCATAGCTGAAATAAAACACTTGGCGTAGAAAAGGTTTTATCGTAATCGGGGCTTTGCACTCGAAAGCACGAGGATTGCTGACCTTTGTGATCGAAACCTGTTCGGACGTTACTGAGTGTCAATGAAAAGCGCAAGAGACACTGTTCAGGAGTGATTTGCATTCGGTTGCGCGATTTGTCGCTACACCTCGTCGCGGTAGGGGGATAAAATGCACCCAATACTGGGAAGTTTCATAGGGTTGACACATGCGATCACTCGCCATGATTGATATTATCAAGATAATTCTAATTTTACTGGGATTACTGATACCTGTGACATGGTATGGCACTAGGATCGATGAAATCCAATCGGTAGCTGGCATAATTTCATATCTTGGTTTATGGACTGTCGCGGCGATTTCGATAATTTCGGCGGCTTATTGTTCTATTTCTGGTATTAGAGTCCTGATGGCCATTGTTATTGCGGTGTCGGCTGCGGGCGTCGAATTCTATCGAGACGTAATGAACGATCTTTTCAGTTATGACTCGTTCGTTACGATGTATCAGTCTAGGAATTTTGCTGGCCCAGCATTATCGCAGTATATTTCTCTTGCAGCGAAACCGTTTGTATTATTTTTAATTTTTCTTGTAGGAGTAATTTTGCCACCGCAGGCGGCAATTTTTAAAGATCGACGCTTACGAATCACCTCTGTCGCTTGTCCTCTCTTCACCGGGGTCTTGATCGCCTCGGTGGTTTATGCGCGCGGCGGAGCTGGAGCCAGGGGATTGCCGGCAGGTTCCATGGGTCTTCCCTATACTTCGTTGCTGGCGATTGAGCTGTTGCAACAGACGAAAGGGGAACGAGAGAGCGTTTCAATTGCGCACGCGGGCCCGGCCGCCAAGGCAGGAACCGTTTTGGATATCGCCTATGTCATTGACGAAAGCGTGAGAGGCGACTTTCTCGACATCAACGCCACGGATGGCGTGTCGTCACAATTGCTCAGGGACGATGGATCGATACACAACTTCGGCCTCGCGGCAGCGGCCACGAACTGTAGCACCGGAACCAATGCTGTCCTCAGGTTCGGAGGCACGCGGGCGGAGTACCAGCGATTCATCAACACGCGACCGTCTATCTGGCAATACGCTCAGGCGTCCGGTTATTGGACCGTCTATATCGATGCCCAGGGCAGTGACGGCGCTCTACAGAATCTCATGGACGAGGATGAGCTCCTCGCGGTCGATGAAGTCATCCATCTCGATGATGTGGCGATCAACGAGCGTGATGCTCGGATCGCCGAATTGATTGCGGATATGACCAACAACAACCGTGCCGAGTTTATCCTCGCCAATAAGATCGGCGCGCATTTCCCGGTAAATGACAAATACCCGGACGCCTATTCGCGTTATCTGCCGGCTCTCCCGCGCAAGGTCTTCAGCGAAGCAAGCGATCCGAATCCGAATCCGGATCTCTATACCGAGGATAAGTCGGCGTTCGGCGACTGGGAACGCTACGCCAACTCCTATAGAAATACGCTGTTGTGGACTGTCGGGCACTTTTTCGAGACGCTTTTGGGAGGGGTCGATCTGGAGCGCGCCTTCATCGTCTACACGTCGGACCACGGCCAGGATTTTCACGAAGATGGCTCCTCTGGCTTCGGCTTGCATTGCGGAGAGCGGCCTTCGCCCAATGAAGGTCTGGTGCCCTTGACGATCATCACGCGGGCTCCGGCTTGGCGAGATACCGCTGCCCACTGGTCCGCGCGGAATTACAACCAGAGCAGCCACTACAATATCTTCGCGACCCTGTTGCGGGTCATGGGCTATGAGGAGAGCGAAGTCAGCAAGGTTTATGGCCGGTCCTTGCTCGAGCCGACTGACGACCCCATGACCTTCAACGCACTTTTTACAGCACGTTTCGGCGCCGAGCCGATATGGGTCAAGGTCGACCTGCGGTGAAAGTCGATGCGTCGATCTCTTGTCGTGTACGAAGGAGATCGTGAAGGTTTCTGATTGCCGACGTCTTGCTTTTCAAATGGCAGTACCCCACGATCGCATTACTGACGAGGCACTCCATTCAGGCAGCCTGAGCACAAACCGTGAAGCTGACTTGATCATTTAGGGCTCGTTCCCATTAAGAGCGCGCAACGTTGCTTCGCCCCGACAGCAGAAAAGCGCACCAATGGTGGGGCTATTGGACACAATTGATCGGACACCGTTATTGGCTCGCGAATTTTACACAACATTGCCATATTTTTCCGATCCAGATTTCTACAATCGGGCAACCTACCTGTTGTCAGCAAATAGTGATCTGGGGCCCAATACCTACTGGTTCCACTGCCGCTCGATTGCCAACATAATAGGGACTGTCCGCAGCGCGCATGTATTGCTGTTGGATAGTACAAAAAAATCTGATTTGCTCGCGGCCGCCACAATCGGGATGTGGCCGAAGTCTTGGCGCCCCAAGATTGCGATTCATGGCGAAATGTGGCACCCCAATAGTGGCTTACGCGGGTACCTTGAGCGTCTTCTTGTCAGGCTGGCGGACCGGTCCGTCGTTCGCTACATCGTCATGTCTTCCGAAGAGCTAGAGATTTTCCCGAAAAACTGGGGCCTCTCCTCGAACAGCAAAAAAGTGCGATTTTGCCCATATTTTTTCTCGCTTAGAGAGCAAGAGCTTGAACACCCCGTAGGGCAAGGGGGCTATGTCTTCGCCGGAGGCAACAGCCACCGTGACTATGAACTCATCGTCGATGCCGCGAGGCAGCGACCGGGGATCAGATTTGTTGTCGCGACCCGGTTGCTCGATGGCCGCGGAGATCTACCATCAAATTTGGAGGCCGAACCCGTGCCCCACGACATCTTCGTGGAGCGCCTTTGCAAAGCGGATGCCGTAGTGGTGCCGATTGTGCCAAACCTGCGACGAGCAGCCGGCCAGCAAACCTATTTGAACGCCATGTACTTCGGCAAACCAACCATCGTGACCGATACTCTTGGTGTGCGAGACCATATTACGGATCGAAAAACCGGTCTCATCGTCAAGCACTTATCAGAGGATTTGGTAGATGCTCTGGATTGGGTCTTCGACTCGAGGAATGAAGCGGCTGTGAGTGAAATGCGCAACAACGCGCAATCACTCGTCAAGACAACGTTCCGATTCGACGATCACATTCGCGGCCTACTGGCGGTGATCGACGAGATCTGAGTGCCGTGAAACGAATTGGCCTACGCCCAACCGTCGGCACTGTCATATCCGGGGTTTCGGACCTTGTTCAATCAGGCCGCGGTAGGTTTCCATGATCGTTGCGGCGATAGGCGCCCAGGCGTGAGTGGTCAGTGAGAGCTCGCGGGCCCGGGTGCCCATCTTTTGCCGCTGTTCATCTTCGCGCAACAACCGCACGAGAGCCTCGGTAAGCGCTTCAATGTCCTGCGGCGGCACCAAAAGACCACTGCCTTCGTGCTCGACGACTTCGCTTAATCCGCCGACCGCCGTAGCGACAACGGGACAGGTGAAAGAGTAGGCCAGTTGCAGTGCGCCGCTTTGCACCGCAGTCCTGTAAGGAAACACGCTCAGCGAGCAGCATTCGAGCAGGTCGCAAAGTTCCTGCATCGGCAAGTAGCGGGCGTCGAAGATGACACGTTCCCACAGGCCCAGTTCGCGGCAGAAGCGGTTGAGTTCATCCATGTCGATGAATTTGCTTGGGTATCCAGCAACGATCAGACAGGCATCCAAATCGGATGGAACGCGGGAAAAAGCCTCAAGAAGTTCGGGAATCCCCTTGCTGGGATCAACATTACCGAAAAACAGAACAATCGGCCGGTCGGGAGACAAGCCATAACGCTTTCGGGCGTCTCCGCGGTTTCGCCTCTGGCTGACGAAGATCTCCTGGTTGCCATGTTCGACGACGTGCGTTTGCTGGGGCGGGTAGTGGTAGCTGGTAAGGAATGATTGGCGCGTGTGCTCTGCCAGGAAGAATATCGCCCGGAAGGACTCATAGGCACTCACCGTGAACAGCCGTTCGATCCGGTGATGTCGCTCGGAAATGACTTGGCGTCTTTCGAACTCGTGGCATAGCTGTGTTAGAATCAGGCCCCGACGGTTCAGATAGCCGAACGCGGCAGCCTGGGCGGGGTGGCGCAGAACGCTGAACTGCACAATGTCCGGCCGCTGTTTGGCGAGATAGTGTGTCAGTCGGACCCACTCTCTAAACAGGATGGCGCCGCGATAGACCCGGCGCAGTTTTCGGTACGCCCGATGTGCCCGGGCGGCCATTTTCGAACGCGCTTTGCCGGCGTCGCCGTCCTTGCCCAACCATAAGCGCAGGATCGGCGCGACTTCGAAGTTATGAGGATAATCTGCCATCTCATAGTGATGACTGGTGACCAAGGTCACCGACGCCCCTTGGTCGGCCAGTGCCGTGCAAAGCTGGAAAGCGTAATGCATGAGCCCGCCGCTACCATCGGGTTCGATGACGAAAATTCTCATGCGCGTGCCGCGCTTGCGATCAGATCGTCATAGAATGCGGCGAGCTTGTCGGCCTGCTTTTCGATATCGAAAAGCTCCCGGACAATTTCCTGACCCGACTTACGCAAGCGCTCGGCCAACGCCGGGTCGCGCAGAATTTTGAGACAAGCTTCCGCAAGGGCATCCGGGTCGCCGGGCGTAACGAGCAGCGCATTGCGTCCGTGGAAGGCCATTTCCGGCACGCCGCCGACATTGCTGGCGATGAGTGGTAGCCCGCAGGCCATGGCTTCGGCGAGCACTGTCGGCAGTGCGTCTTTCAGCGTCGGATGTACGAAGAGGTCTGCCGCCGATAGCACCTGTCCCACATCGTCACGACGGCCGGTGAAGACGACACGGTCGTCGAGACCCAGGTTCCTGGAAATGTCTTCGAGCGTGCCGCGATGCGGCCCGTCTCCAACGACCAGATAATGGGCTTCGGGGACGCCTTCGAGGATCTTGGGAAAGGCCCTGAGAAAGTTCTGTATTCCCTTGTCGGGTCTAAGCACGGCAAGGGTGACCAGCAGGCGGGCGGTCTCGGGAATTGCCAGTTCCTGACGTATGCGCAGGCCTGCGTTTCGGCGGTTTTCGAACCCTGGCAGTTCGATCCCGTTGTAGAGAGTTACGAGTTTTTCGGGAATGAGTCCGCTGTGCTCGATATGAAAATGCCGCGCGCTATCCGAAACGCAGAAAATTCGACTCGCGGAGTTCCGCATGACCCAGTTGCAAAGCTTGTCGCGCCAATAGGCCCGGCTCGTCGGCTCATGGCTGTCGAGCGTGTGCAGGGTGGCGACCGCCGGGATACCGAGAGTGCGGGCCGCCAATGTGCCGAAGATGTTGGCCTGTTCCAACTGCGTATGAATGAGGTCGGGTCGGTGCCGGGCTATGTAACTCCACAGATTGGCAGCCTGAAAGGGCTGGACGATGCGATCCACTCGGATGAAGTCGACCGGTATACCTCTCTCTTCAAGTTTGGCGGCCATGGGATTGCCGTCCTTGCACTTGAGGACGGCGACGCGCACCGCGAAGCCGCGGTTTTCGATCTGCCGCGCGTAAGAGACCAGAAGCCGCTCGGCGCCACCCATGCCGAGGCCGTCGATAAGATAGAGGATATTCCCGCGCGGCGGAGTGCCGCGGCATTGGAAACTCGCCGACGCATTCACGCTGACCGGCCTCGTTGCCGGTCCGCGACCGGGTCGTCTCGCATTGCTGCGCCCGGGACCCCGAGCATACCCGGACGGCAGTGGTCTGCGACAATACAGCCGGAATCGAACGATAATCTGGCGGGGGCGAAAGCGACCTTATTCGAGTGGCGGTTTCGCATTGTCACCAACCCCTCTGTTGGCGGTATTCTGCTCGCGCGCTTCACTCCCGTCGGAGTGGGTGTTTTCCGGCGGCGCCTCCACCGGTATGGCCGGCCAGGCCTCGACACCGGTCATCCGTTCGACGCGTACGACATCTCCCGGCAACACTTCCGTGGACTCGTCGGCCTCAAGCGTTTCCAGGCCCGCTCCCTGATCCCGCAAAACCGTGATGCTTGTCACGACGTCTTCCACCAAGTCAGGCCGAAAGACCGCAACAGCCTCCCGCACCTGGCGCACGATTTCCAGCGCCGCGGTTAGACGTGCATGCAACTCGGAAACCTCCAGGTTGGTTTCTTCCAGACTCAAGAGGACTTCGTCCATCACGCGGTTGCGTTCTTCGGCGATCGAAATTCTTGTTTCGGTAATGGCTCGTTGAACCCCGGTGACAGCGACTTCAATATCTCGCTGTTCGATGCTGGCCAGAAAGCGCGAGCGCTTGATCTCCAAAAGTTGGGTTTTCGGTGCCAACCCCTTTGCCTGAAGGTTACCGACAAGACTGATCTCTTCGTCAAGCAAGGCCAGCGCCTGGCTCGTGGCGGCCGACTGTGCGTGGAGGGCTGTGACCTCGGCGTCGAACTGCTCAATCAGCCGGGCTTGGATGTCCGTCATGTCGCTCAGGGCCTGACGGCGAGAGTTGAAGATTCCGCGTTCGACCGCGATCAAGTCGGCGATTCTTTGGTCCTTGTCGCCGCGGAGAATGTCGTCGGGAAATCCAATCGTCTCCAGATCATCCCGTTCGGCCCGCAGACGCGCGGCGCGTCCCCGCGCCGCGGTGTATTGCAAGGATAGAACACCCGCATCCCGTTGCGCCTCGGTCAGGCGGATGATCAGATCCGTAACGGATCGACCGCCCTGGCCAGGCTCCAATTGTCTGCGTCCGCCTGCCAGGGCGATGGCCTGCAGGACCTTGATGCGGCTGGTATAGGGATACTTGCCGGGATTGTTTACGTCGCCCAGAACGTAAAGCGGTTGATACTCGAGAACTTCGACCACCACCAGAGGCTCGATCAGGCGCAGCACTTCTTCCGCCTTGCCGACAATCGCGGATTCCAGTTCGCTGGGTCGCAGCCCAGCCGCTGACACCCGGCCAATGAGCGGCAGCGCCACATTGCCGGCGAGCCCGACGCGATACTCACCTGAGATTTCCTGGCGGTCCGAAACCGCGATACGAAGCAAATCGCCGATACTGACTTTGTAGTCGAGGCTCTGCGCAGTCGGTGCCTTTGGCGATAGGGCGGCAAGGGTGAAAAAAATGATACCGACGAGAAATTGATGCAGCCGCTGTCGAGGGGCTGTCATCGGATCAGCGCGGGTGGCGCCCGCCGAGCGCGAATCACGATTTGTCCGTCGCTGATTCGAGACATGAAATGCCAGCCTGTTTTGCATACTCACCCTCTTGTCCGCGCCGATACAATCGAACCGGATAGTTTATCGGCGGTGGTCCGTGCTACGCCGCGAAGATCGCAGTGGTCCAATACCGTCCGCAAAGGCTGGGCCCGCGCGCCAGAGCTAAAAATACAGCTGTTCTTTCTCAAGATCAAACAATTTTCGCTTAAAAATCAATATGTTAACATTTATAGTTAAGAGTGATGACGCGCCTGCGCGCCAACCACATACTTCCTGTCCGCACCGTCTTGATTATGTTGCCGGATTGCCGATCCCGGCCGCCGCGCTCACGCCACGGCCGCGCGCGCCCATGTTTGTAAGAACTTAGGTAAATATTAACGCTCGTAAACTTCTAGTAAATACAAAATTCAATAGATATTTCAAAAATTTCCATAAAATCGTGGCTATAACTTAAAAATATCACGGCTATTTACTATTTTTGACACACCTGTTCTTGCAGATTTCTGCTCTACTATTTGTGATCCTGATGGATGCCTCAAGAAAAGGGGTGGGGCGGGGGCCCAGCGTCGGGATGCGCAGATAAAGATCGCAAGTTCAACTCGGTAGAGAAGTTATCGCGCTTGTCCAATGGGCGCTAAGAAGGCCGGAATGCTCAGGAGGGAGCCAGATGGGCGAGATTGAGACCGTAGGCAATGGGATTGCGGGCGAAGACCCTTTCCTGTCTGGCCTTGTTGGCGTGATAGCGGGCGATTCCATCGCCCATCAGGTGCTGAAATTCGAATTCGCCGACGATGTCGCGCAGGCACAGGTTCAGATCAGTGGCCAAAGTGTATCATCGTCTTCGGGCGTCGCCAGTTTCGGCAGCTGGCTGGCGCTCGGTGCCGGCGGAGAGGTGATTGCCAGTGGACTTTTGCTCGAGCCATTGGGAACCCTGTCGGGGAACGCTCTAACTTTCAATTTAAACATTGGCCAAGCCTTTACCGGGCTCGTGATCTCGAGCGTGCAGGATCAATCCGCCTTGGCGGCTGGCTACTCCGCGGATTTCGACAGTCTCGGCGTGCAGTTGATTTCCACCGGCGGTCAAAACTTGGCCGATAGCTCGCAGATGGGTAGTGGCGACGGCGGACTCGAAGTGCGGGTCACCGCCTTGACGCTTGAAGCGCCGGATGCCGGTCAAGAAGTCG
Source organism: Kiloniellaceae bacterium (assembly GCA_021776145.1). Taxonomy (GTDB): domain Bacteria; phylum Pseudomonadota; class Alphaproteobacteria; order Kiloniellales; family Kiloniellaceae; genus JAJFGM01. The sequence continues at coordinate 18,009 of JAJFGM010000282.1, forward strand.
TCGCGGCCACTCAGGAAGCGGCGGCGCTCGCCTCGGTCGAAACCGTGAACTCGCTTGCGGCAGCCGAGGACAGCGTCGCTTACGTGCGCCCCTTTGCCGAAAACGCGCCTTGGAATGTGGCGGTCGAGGGACTTTCGCGTCACGCCGACAGCGATTTTTATACCAATCTCTTATGGAACGACGCTCCAGACCGGGCCGGCAATTTCAATGTCGGCAACGATGGCTACACCTATCCTGTGTACGAAGTTCAGGCCGACACCCCCTGGTACCCTGTCAGCGCCACGACCAATTGGGGCAATCTTGATGGTGAAGATATTCCCTTCGATCCCGCGTGGCTGCCCGCCGCCGGCACCGACGGCCAGATCATCATTCTCGATCCGGCGACCGGCCGCGAGTGGGACCTCTGGCAGGTCAATTTCGATGGCAGCACCGTAAACATCAGCAATGGCAGCCTGACCAACGGCGACTACCGCAGCAACGACTATCTTGAGCCCGAGGACTGGACGCCCGGTTCGCGCGGCGTCGGCATTCCATACCTGGCCATGCTGGTGCGACCCGAGGAGGTTGCCCAGGGTGCCATCGAACATGCCCTTTCGATGCCGGTCCGCAACACTTCGGGCGAGGAGTACCTGCCACCGGCGACCAAGCTGGAATTTCCCAATCACGGCCCGGGCATTCCCGAAGGCATGCGCTTTGCGCTTGATGTGACCGATGCCGAAATCGATGCTTGGGTTGCCGGCCTGCCGGCCGAAAGCCAACAGGCGGCACGCGTCATCGCCGTCGCCATGCGCGATTATGGCTGGTTCATTACCGACACCGCCGGTGGTGCGACAATCCAATTGGAAGACGTGACGACAGCCGGTGCCGAATGGGACGCCTTGGGCCTGGGCAATCCGCGCGACCTGCTCGACGGACTGATGCAGCCGGACCGCATCTTTGCCCTGGTCTCGAGCGACCAGTACCCCACCGTGGAGCCGGTGCCCGAGCCGGAGCCCGAGGTCAACTCGGCACCGCAGGTTGTCGACATTTCCTTGGCCGGCGACGAGGACGCGGACATCGCGTTCAGCGCCGCCGATTTCCAGGCGGCCTTCAGCGATGCCGATGCCGGCGATACGCTGCAGGCCATCCAGGTCATGGATCTGCCCAAGCATGGAACGCTTCAGTTCGATGGCGCCAGCGTCGGCGCTGGCTCGGTCATAGTAGCGGCCGACATCGGCAAGCTCAGCTTCAGTCCCGATGCCAACTGGCATGGCGACACCGGATTTGCTTGGCGTGGCTTTGACGGCAGTGCGTATTCGGTAGCCAGCGCCAGCGTCAGTCTGACCATAACAACCGTCAATGATGCGCCGGTGGCCATGAACGACAGCGGTTATGTCTCTGATGATGGGGCCGCGATCGTTATTTCAGCGAGTGGGCTGGCGAACAATGATCTCGATCCCGATGGCGATGTTCTCTTTGTCAGCGCCGTTGGCGATGCGGTGAACGGTATCGTCCTGTTGAGCGTCGATCCCGAGGCGACGACGGGGCAATTGCCGAACGACACGACCATTACCTTTGTTCCCGACGCGGGTTTCAGTGGCACCGCCGGCTTCGAATACTTCGTAGCCGATGGCCAGGGCGGCAGCGACCGGGCGCGTGTTGAAGTCGAAGTCAAGGCCGCCGAGGAAGCTCCAACTGATCCGCTGCCCGTGACCGTCACGTCGCTGGCGGGTAGCCTGACCGGCACCGTCGGAAACCAGATGTGGGGGGGTATTCACGTCGCGGCGCAGCGTTGGGATGGCGAGGACGGCAAGCTGTCCTTCAAGGCGGGGCGCGGGATTGGCATCAAGGGGGGCCGCCGCGGCAATCAGATCGACTTTTCGGTGCGCGACGAGGATGGCGACGGTGTCGCCGGTGACAGCGAAAAGCTGATCCTGACCTTCCCCGAGGCCGTTGCCCAGTTGTCAATTCGGCTGGATCGCATGTCGGCGTCTGAATCCGGCGGACACCGCGAAGTCGGCAAGTGGCAGGCTCTCGACGCCAATGGCATTCTTGTGGCCGTCGGTCTGTTGGACCCCGAAGCAGGTACCATGATCAGCGGCCGCGTCTATGATTTCGAAATCGACGCGGGTGGAGCGTTCTCGCAATTGGTGATTTCGGCGACAGGCTACGACAATTTGGTCGACCCCAGCTTTACCGGGAACAACAGTGAATTTTCGCTGAATCAGGTGACCTACACGCCGGCAGCCGACCAAGGTTTACTGGCGCCGGACTCGTCCCCCGAAATGCCTCTGGTCGGCGACGAAATGGTCAACCACGTGCCACTGGCAATCGACGACGGCGTATACTCTGGATGGTCGAACGAGCCCCTGCATATCGTGTTGGGCGACCTGCTGGGCAACGACAGCGACGTCGATCTCGATCTCCTTATGATGACATCTGTCGGCGGTGCCGCGCACGGTTCGGTCGGACTTGTCGATGGCGCCGTGGTCTTTGTTCCAACCTCTGGCTACAGCGGCGGCGCCAGCTTCACCTACGAGATCTCGGATGGAAACGGCGGCCGCGACTCCGCCAATGTCGAGCTTATCATCAACGACCGCCCCGAGCCGGTGGCGCTGAGTTCCATTCGTGATGCGTTGAGCAGCGGCGAGGGCGGTCAGTTCTGGGGCGAAGTCCGGGTGTCCGCCGAAAGCTGGTCCGGCGATGCCGCCAAGGTCGGACAGTCCAAGGGCGGTTTGGCCGTGCAGGGTGGACGCGACAGCAAGCAGATCGATTTCAGTATCGAAGACAAGGACGGCGACGGCGTCGGCGGCGATAGCGAGACGCTGATGCTGGAGTTCCCCGGCGCGGTGACCCATGTCTCGCTGCAACTCGCCGCCATGAATGATAGCGAATTGGGCGGCTACAGGGAGATGGGGGCGTGGACGGCCCTTGACGACCAAGGCGCCGTGATTGCCACCGGCGTATTCGATCCGGCCACGGCCGAATCGATTGGGCCCAATACCTGGGCCTTCGTCATCGACGTCGAACAATCTCTCGCCAAGCTGCTTCTATCGGCCAGTGACTACTTCGGGGGCGCGGCCGAGGGCTTCACCAGAAACAACTCCGACTTCATGGTCAGTGCCCTTTCCTATGTTCCGGCAGCGACCGGCGAAGTCGCGCCCATGAGTGTGGAAAACGTCGGCCCGGCGACGGACGCGCTGCCGACCTTCCTGACCGACATCGGCCGCGACTATCTCGCCAGTCTCGATCAGGACGAGGCGGCCGCCGTCGCCTAGTTGGTGCGTCCGGAGAGCCCTTGAGCCCACGCTGGTGCCGCCGGGCGATAAAACCTGGCAGGGCCGTGAAATCCCATCAATTGATCCCAGCTATGCACGCCTAACCCAGCACGTCGCCCAGGCGCCCTTCCAGAAATCGCCGCTCGGCAATGTTGCGGGTCAGGGCGAGGGCTCGGCGGTAGGCCTCGGCGGCCGCGGTCTTGTGGCCGGCACGGCGCAATGTGTCGGCGTGGGCGGCATGAAAGGGTTGGTAGCGGGCGAGGGCGCCTTGGTCTTGCAGTTCGGCCAGAGTCGCGAGCGCGGCTTCGGCGCCCTCGGCGAAGGACAGCGCCACGGCCGCATTCAGCCTGATCACCGGCGAGGGTTGCAGGGCATAGAGCTTACCATAGAGCAGGGTGATCTGCCGCCAGTCGGTTGCGGCGTAGTTTGGCGCCTGGGCATGGAGCGCAGAGATCGCGGCCTGGACTTGATAGGGTCCGGGAGTGTTTCTGGCGAGGGCGCCTTCCAGCAGGCGGATCCCGGCGCCGATCGATTCACGGTTCCATAGCGCGCGGTCCTGCTGTTCCAAGGTGATCAGATCGCCGCGGGTGCTGCTGCGCGCGGCACGCCGGGACTCATGCAGCAGCATAAGGGCAAGCAGGCCGGTCGCCTCCGCCTCCTCAGGTACCAGATGGACGAGGATCCGGCCCAGGCGTATCGCTTCCTGGCAGAGCTCGCCGCGCGTTTGTGTCTCGCCGGACGTCGCGGCGTAGCCCTCGTTGAAGATCAGGTACAGAACCGACAGCACCGATCCCAGCCGCTCGGCCCAATGCTCCGGCTCCGGCACGCCGAAGGGGATGCCGGCGGCCTTGATCTTGTGCTTGGCGCGGATCAGTCGCTGGGACATGGTTGCCTCCGACACCAGGAAGGCGCGCGCGATTTCATCCGTCGCCAGTCCGCCCAAAGTCCGTAGGGTCAGCGCCACCCGGGCCGCCTCTGCCAGGGCCGGGTGGCAACAGGTAAAAATCAGCCGGAGCCGTTCGTCGTTGATGGTCTCGTCCACATCTTCCTGCCCGGCCAGGCGGTCGAGGTCCTGCAGCACGGCAAGCTCGGCACGTTTGGCCAGGAAATTTGTGTCGCGGCGCAAGTGGTCGATCGCCTTGCGCCGCGCGGTTTGCAGCAGCCAGGCGCGGGGGTGTGCCGGCACGCCAGCCGTCGGCCAGTGTCCCATTGCGACGACGACGGCATCCTGGAGCGCATCTTCGGCCAGGGCGAAGTCGCGCAGTTGCCCGACCAGGCTCGCCAGGACACGACCCCATTCCTCGCGGACGATGCCCCGGATGGCCGCCTGGGTCTGTTTAAGCGATGTCGGCGTTAGTCACATCCCAGTTGCGGGCAAACCCCGTTGCCGGGCGGCCATCCTGGCACACCTGAGGTCTCAGCCTCGCCTTCAATCGAATACCATGATGGGCCGGACCTCGATAGACCCGAAGGCCGCCGTCGGGATTCGGGCGGCATAGGCGATCGCCTCGTCGAGATCCTTGCATTCGATAATATAGTAACCGCCGAGCTGTTCCTTGGTCTCGGCGAAAGGTCCGTCGGTGGTTTCGGTCTTGCCGTCGCGCACCCGCACCGTGGTTGCCGTGGCGGTCGGCTCCAGCGGGTCGCCGGCAACCATCACCTTCTTCTCCTGGATGTCCTTGGTGAAGGCCATATAGCCTTCCATCAGCTTGCCCATTTCGGTCGAACCGGCCTTAGGTAGTCTGCTTTCATCGGCGTGGATCAGGCACATGTACTTCATCTGGTTCTTCTCCCGGTTAGCGTCCCACCATCGGGGCCGTTCACTTATAGACGAACGGCGGCCGCTGGAATCGACAGCGAGTCAAAAAATATTTTTCAGGCCGCCTGACCGTGGCATTCACCGGGCCGGGTGGCTTTTTTGTGCGTTCCAGGCAATGCAGCCAGTGGAGGCTTGTCGCTGAGGGAAGTTGATCGTTCAGGCACCACGCGAACATCGAGCAACTGAAGCAGCAGACATGGCAACCGGGTTAGATCGGTCCAAAACTCAAGAGATTTCTAATGCATGCGGCGCTCTGAATGCTACCCCTGCGTTATTTTCTTATCCGAAAATTAACCCTAATCGGACTAACTGGTGACTGTGAATTGTCGCAGCCGATGGCTCGCTATCCGCGGCCTGAGATTGTCTGCGGCAATTACGAAATCCACGGCGGGTCAAGATAAGCGGGGATCGAATCTCGAACATGGATGGTTATCGCAGACGCCCTTTGGGCGCCGGCATCGGGACGGTGGAACTGGCTCGGAATTCACGACACCAGACATTTCCGAAAGATGCATTGGGTAAGATGAAGCGGCGCGCAAGAACCGGCCGCCGTTCCGAGCCGCGCGAGCGTCGCTCAAGCTATCGATCGTGCGTTTGGATCGTGGTCGCATGTCTGGCGGTGATCGCCAGCATACTGCCCGTGACGATCGTCCATGCGCAAGAACCGCTAACCGAACCGTCCCACGCGATCGTTGTGCGCACGACCGAGAACATTTCCGACGGCGGATGGGTCCAGCTTCTCCAGAACGCCAAGGCCGCCGGCGTCTCGCGCATCGATGTTCTGGTCAAACAGGACGAAGACTACTTCATGAGCGAGAGAACCGGACGCGAGCTCCAATCCGGAGAACTCCTCGTCAGGCTGCCCGGCGAAACCACCGCCGAGGGGTGGGAAAACTCCGATTGGCTTGTCCAGATGCTGGCGCGCGCCAAGGAACTCGAAATCGAAATTTGGGCGTGGTGGCCAGTATTCCATGACGCGCAGGTCGCGGCTCTCTACCCGGCGGCGAAATATCTCGGTGGCGACGGTTCGATCTTCGTCGATGCGGCCGTGGACAGCGTGCGCGAGCGCCAGGAACAGCTCATCGAAAAGCTCCTGCGGACCTATGACTTCGACGGCATCTCGCTGGATTGGCTGCGCTATGACAACTGGACCGATGGCACGGCGGGGCCGCTGGCGGAAGACTACCTGACAAGAGCCGAAACCCCATTGAGTCCGCAATGCATGCAGGATCCGCTGGCCCGCGCGATCTGGGGCGATCTGCGAGCGTCCAGTATTGCCGAGTGGGTAACGCAATTGATCTCGTCCGCGAAATCGAGCCGGCCGGCTCTGAAGTGGGGCGCGTACTTGCTGCCGCCGCAATTCAAGGAGGTCTCGCAGAACTACCGTTACCTGGCCCAGACCGGGCTCGCCTACATCCAGCCCATGATCTATTGGGACCTTTGGGAGAAGTCGCCGGAGTGGTCCGGTGAGGTCCTGGACAGGCGGACATTCTGGCTGAAGCCAGGCACCGAAGTGCTGCCGACCCTGGATTTGACCTACCCCGAAAGCGATCTCGTCACGAGCTTCGAGGCGATGGGAGAAGGTGGTGTCTCGGGTTTCCTATGGTACCTCGACAGCGTCTGGACGAAAGAGCACTTCAGGAAGATCCGAAGAGTCCAAAGCAGATGGCGCGAGGCGCGAGCCGCCACCACAAGGAGTCCATGGATTTCGCCGGCGAAGGCGTCGGCAACGGAGGGGCCGGTCGACAGGCTCCCGCCAGCCGAATTCGTGCCCGAGTCGAGTGCGTGGACATTGGTCTTGTTGTCGGAGCTCTACGATCAAGGCGCCCTGGACGGGAACGACCCGGTGATCCCGGTCCTGGCGCTACACCGCTTCGTTGAAAACGCGGATGGGCCGGGCGCATCGATCTGGGCCAACAGTTCGGCCTATATCGAGCGGCTCATGACGTTTCTCGTCGAGCACGAGTTCTCGGTTATCCCGCTGTCCCGCTTGCAAGCCTACATGATGAGCGATTCCCCCGATGATTTGCCCGCCAGGCCCTTGGTGCTGACTATCGACGACGGAGCGCAATCGGTCCTGAAGTACTTCCATCCCCAGGCGCAAAAGCATGACTTGCCTTATTCTCTCTCCGTTATCACCAGCCCCCTCGAAGCCAGCAACGCGGATCTACGCGACGATGAGAGGTCCGACCGCCAATTGGACTGGGGAGAAGTTGAGCAGCTTGCCGAATCGGGCCTGGTCGAATTGGTGTCCCACACCCACAGGCTTCACGCCTATGCTGCGCAAGGTCCGGGTTCGGAGTCCCGTGCACCGTCGGCCATTGCCCGCGCGTGGCTTGGCGGGGAAGGGCGACGTGAAACCTCCCCCGAGCGCTATCATAGGGTTTTGAGTGATTTGGCGTCGTCGCGGCAGGAGCTGCAGGACCGCTCCGCCAAGCCGGTGAACATCCTTGCTTGGCCCTACGGCGCCTTCGACGAGACGTCGGAGCGGGCGGCGCGCGCGGCCGGCTTTACGCACTTTCTGTTGTTCGGTGGCTCACGCTTTGCCAAGCCGTCGTGGACGACACACCGGATCGCTCGCCTCCCGATCACCCGTGAAGACGAAGTGATACCCCTGGAACTGCCCGAGGATCATTTGACCGCCCAGCGCTGGTGGCTCGCGTTTCTCGCATACGCGCGTCGGACGGCCTCTGCCCAGCTCATTGAAGCGACGTTGGTACAACTCGACAACGAGCGGGCACGGCATCCGGAAGCCGAACTGTCGAGGGCGGCCGTGGATGCCTTGCGCGGCCGGCCGGAAATGGCGATCCGGCGAATTCAAGGCCTGCGCGCGTTGCATTCCGACGAACTGGCTGTCGAACGCGCGATCAGTGGATTTCTCGATTCTTTCCAGAGCGTACTTTGACGCGCATGGACAAGATTCACAGTCTCTGGGGTTTGAAGGTGGCCGCAGTGGGCGAGGTTTTACCAGTCTTCAGGAGTGTCCGTTAGTGCTGATCGAGTTCCTTTTGCTTTACCCCTTTGTTCTGAGTTTTCTGTGGACGATGCACGGCATCGTCTATCTCCTGCGCTCGCGGTTTTTGCGACAATCGGATGAAAATGGGAATTCGTTCAGCTATAGCATCGTCGTTCCCTTCCATGACGAGCCCGAAGGGGCGCTGCGAACCGCATGGAGTCTGGTTCATGTTTCCCCACCGCCGCAAGAGGTGCTGCTGGTGGACGATGGTTCGGCCCGCGGCATGCCGAAAGATACGGCGCTGCCGCCGCATGTACGCGTGATCCGGCTTGCAGAGCGTGGCGGCAAGGCGAGCGCGCTCAATGCAGCTCTACAGGAGGTGGACTCCGATTTGGTCGTATGCCTCGATGCGGACACGACAGCCGTAACTCAGGACTGGCACGCACACCTGGCGAAGTTCAACGACCCCTCGATTGGCGCGATTACGGGCAAGATCTGGCCGTTGCCCCCGAAGGGCCTGGTGCAACGCCTTCAGCACCTGGACTACGTGCTGGTCATTGGCCTGATCAAGGCCGCGGAAAGCACCTGGGGAGCGCTTCTCACAGTGTCGGGAGCCTTCGTCACCTTCCGGCGGAGCGCCCTGTTGTCTGTTGGCGGCTGGAACGAAACGACCGCAACCGAGGATATCGATCTGAGCTGGCGTCTGCAGTCGCGCGGCTGGCGGATCGGCTACGAAAGCGACTGGTTATGTCGTGTGGAGATGGTCCCGACCCTGCGCGGGCTTTGGCGTCAGCGGCGGCGCTGGAGCATGGGGCTGGGCCGCACGATGCGCGATCACCTCGTGGCGGCCTATGGGCCCTCCGCGCGCCAGCTTCCCGTGGCTACGGTTTCGCTTCTCAACACGCTATGGATAGCGTCGACGTTGCTGGTCTTGGGATCGATCGTGGCGAGCAGCTTGCTTGAATTGAGCGGGACGGGGGTCGACTTGTCGGCACTCGCCCGGGACAATTTGACATACGTCCAGATCAGCTTACTCGTGTTCGGTAGCCAGTTCGCCTGTGCGATGGTGATCGATGGAAGGCCGTGGAAAAGCTATTTGGTCCTGCTGGTCCTGACGCCTTTTTATCCCATCTATTTTTGGTGTGTCCTGTTCACGAGCTTCCTGGCCGGGTTCCCAGTTGGATTGATGCGACGAGACGGTGGAACCTGGAAGCGGACGCTGCGTAAGCGCGAAGTGAT
>JAJFGM010000283.1 GCA_021776145.1 Kiloniellaceae bacterium
CCGGTAGATGAGTTCGGTCTTGTAGAGGCCGTTGATTGTTTCGGCCAGGGCATTGTCATAGGAATCGCCGACACACCCGACCGAAGGCTCGATGCCGGCCTCGGCCAAGCGCTCGCTGTAGCGGATCGAGACGTATTGCACGCTGCGATCGCTATGATGAATGAGGCCATCGTGCCGCACCGGTTGTCGCTCGCACTTCCGGTGAATATCTCGTCGAGGGTTTCTTTTGTCATAGCACCATCTTCTCAACTGTTGGAGCCTCCAGCAAACACAGCGCGTGTCACAATGCTCCGTATCTTCGCTTGGCCCCATAGCCGCACATATCCGAACCACAACTGATCCCAAATGCTATCTATAGTTCATTATACGTCCGATTCAGCTATTATTCGGTGTCGAATTCGGTGGTAGTTCGGAAAGTTTTAATTTAGTGTGCACGATGTGTTCGGTGAAACCGATAGCGACAACAACATAGGGGAGAAAAACATGCGGGTATTTCGCTCTATTTCGGTTACGGCGTTCGCGACTGTTGTCACAATCGCTTCCGTGTTGCCGCTGACCGACGCGGCCGCACTCGAAGACAATTGCAAGATCACGCCGGAACGAACCGATGCGTTCAGCGCGCCGAGTCGTCATGCGTGGAATTTGTTCCTTACTCTCAATCATCCCGCGCGGGAGGGGGCCTTCGTTCGCGGCGAGCCGGACTGCACGAAGCCGCTGGGCGCGCCAGGAGCGACCGCGGTTTGGGAATCTTGGCGGCTTGCCGCCACCGAGGTCTTCCTGGCCGACGGCTCCGAACCGCCGGAGTGGAACGACCGCTCTCTGCCGTCCGGGGGCACCGGGTCGACGCCAACCAATCGGGATTCAATTCACGACATTCGCAGTATCTCGGCCTCGTTCCACGAAGAGGACGGCGTCTTCGTCGATCGTGGCGGCATCGGCGAAAGCCGGATGAACCGCTCAACATACGAGTTCATCAAAGACAATTGCCTGTGGAGTCGCGACGGGCTCGATCGTTACGCCGCGGCCGTAATCGCCGGCAAGAAGCCCCATATCGATTTACCCACAGATTCCATCGAAGTGAAGGCCGTGTGGCTCGAATTCGGTGCCGACTCGCTGCCGCGCGGCGATCCAGACCGGTATTACACTGCCGAGCACGACGGCAAGCTGTACGGCCTGACGTCGTTTCATATTCTGACGAAGGATGTGCCGAAGTGGTTCTGGGCGACGTTCCACCACAAGGATGCCCCGGAAAATCAGTACGAGCGCGAGGACGACTACGGTCCGCCGCCGGCCGTGAAGGGTACTGTGTGGGAGAACTACATTCTCGGCGGAACGCAGATCGACTTCGTTAATGCGGTGGGCCACCCCATCACGCTGTCCGACCACTACATCGAGTTCGACTTCCAAAACTCGTCGTGCATTACGTGTCATTCCCAGGCGAGCAACAGCCCGCCGGGTGTGCCGCCGCGTCAGACAACCGACGTCGGAACGCCGGACCCCCGGCCGTACTTCACGGACGACACCATGACGACGTTCCGCGTGATTCCGACGGATTTCCTTTGGTCAATCCCGTTTCGTGCCAGGGCTGAAGTTGGCACGCCGCCCGATCGGTGCATTTGGTGAGCGCGATGATGGCCCTTCGGACGGATGAATGACGATGGCTACCTACCTGAGTGAAGCGTCGATGCGCGTCCACAGCGACGACAACCTGCTGCACGAGAAGGAGGTCGACGAGACGTATCTGCGATTGCGCAATGAACTGAGTAGTGTCGAGATCGACGGCGTCTCCTTTTTCCTCGCCGAAGGAGACCTTCTTTTCGACGAAGACGAACTCCTGTTTTATGCGCGCCGCCGACGGTTGGCCTCGCTGCGCTTCGCCGAAAGGCTGATCGGCAATGGTCCCGAGCTTGGCGACGCCCAGACCGTGACCTCGGGCCCCGCGGAGCTCATGGGTGTCATCCGCAACGGCCGGCCCGTCCGTTGGGATGCCGGAATGTTGCTGACGTATTGCGTGTTGAGGCGCACCTTCGATAGCGACGAAAACTATCGGACCGTCGTGGCGGCCATGGACGAAGCAGCACGTTCGTGGGAGTCGATTTGCGGTGTATCGTTCGCTCATGTTTCGCGACTCGACGACAGCGCCGACATGAAACCAGACGGCGTCCTGTATCCGGTCCGCGAGATCAGCGTCGATTCGACCATGGTGGCTTCCGCCTTCTTTCCGACCGATGCAGTCTTTCGGCGGCGCATGCTGATCAACCGCCTGCGCTACTACACCACGTCCTTCGACCGCGTTGGCGTGCTGCGTCACGAACTCGGCCACGTTCTCGGCTTCCGCCACGAGCACATCAGAAGCGGCGCCCCGGCAGCCTGCGGCGACGAGAGCGAAGCGAACACCATTCCGCTGACAGCCTACGACCCGCAGTCGGTTATGCACTACTACTGCGGCGGGCGCGGCACGCACTTGTTCAATTTTACCGAGAATGATATCATCGGCGCCCAAAAGCTCTATGGCCCGCCCCTCGACGACACCCACGTCATACTCCCGGAGGACACGGAAACCGGCTGGTCCGACGGCAGCGAGGACGTCGTCGGATTCGAAAGCCATATCAAGGACTTGTTTCGGCAGCGTGATCGCGGTGCCATGCGGACGTTCCGAAACTTTGACCTATGGAAGTACGAGGACGTCAAGGAACACGCGTTGGATATCCTGCGCGAGGTCGAGGGGGGCACCATGCCGTGCGACGGGCCATGGCCGCAGTCATCCGTCGACCAATTCAAGAAGTGGGTGGACACGGGCATGAACCCGTAGCCGTAGCGGCGCTAGGTACCGTGCGCGCCGCAATCGGGCCCTGAACCCGTCGGAGAACTGGCCCATGGCCCGTGCGGGGTATGACCGTCGAAAGCAGACTTAAATATTTAACGCAGTTGGTATTTCACCAAAATTATTTGTTGCGGAAACTTCCGCACTATCCCCAACAATCCCCGTGCCACGAGACCAGACCGTTCGGCAGGTCGTGATAAGGGTTGTCGGACAAGCCTCAGGGGAGGAATCCGCGGGCTGGCTCAGGCTCGGTGGTGCGCCAAAAGCGGCGCAAACCCGCCCTCGGATCGCCGCGTTCCGCGATTGGATCCAAGTCGAGGCCGCCCGGTCGCTACAGCAATACGACCGGGAGGTGGAGGCAATAGAAGGCCTAGCACTGAGTAGGTGACCGCAATGTGCCAACACTTCCCAATGGCCAAGGTCTCTCTATACGGCCAGCTTCAGGGCTGCCAGGCCTCGAGCGTTCCCTTCTTCATCGCCCGCTGGTCTTCCATTGGCAGCTTGTAGTCGTGACCGAAGGTCGCCGATTCCCAGGAACCGTAAGTTGGATTGGGGAACACGATCCACTTTTCGCCCCAGAGGTCCTGGTGTTTGTCCATCAGCGCCTGGCGCTCGTCCAGGCTGCCCTTGTAGCCGTCGACGAAGTCGCCGAAGTTGTCGCCGAGCACCAGCAGCACGCGGTAGTCTTGGCCGACGTGTTTGCGGCGCGGGCTTTTCTTCGACGAGGCCCACTCCTCGCGCTCCTTTTTCAGCAGCACGGTGTCGACATTTCCGCCCATCGGGTAGCCGAATTTCTCCAGGTTCTTGCGCGTCGCCTCTTCCAGCTCACCGGTGCGATTGGAGACGTAGAAGACCTTCACCCCCTGGCTGTCGGCGTATTTGGTGAAGGCGAGCGAGCCGGGAATGGGCAGCGAGGTCACGGTGTTGACATAGGCACCCCAGGTCTTCGACCCGAAGCGTTCGTCGTTCATCACCATCCAGGCCTGATAGTTGGAATTGTCGAGCACCGTTTCGTCGACATCGAGGATCACCGCCGGCGGTTTTTCCGTGTAGTCCTCGCCCTCTTCGCCGGGAATGGCGTTCCAGGTCCGGTCCGCCAGGGCCTTGTCGAGCATCAGGGTGGCCAGCCGGTAGGCGCCAATTGCCACGCCCTTGTATTCGACCGAGGACTGCATCCAGGTCGTGGCGTTGAGGTTGTCGTTGCTGCCATCGGCGCCGGCGGCGCCGGCCGTAGTAAGAGCGATCAGGGCCAAGCCCGTGGCCAGGGCCCGGCGAGTGCGTCCGATGTAATCTCTAGGCATGTCTTTTCCCTTTCTTTCCTTGCTTGGTGAAATCGCGTCAGGGCCGTCGCGCGGCCGGGATGGCGTCGAGAAACGCCGGCACCTCGCTGATCCGCTCCAGCCGCGTGAAACGAGCATGATTCGGGTCGCTGTCGTGACGCTCGAAGGAAGCCGTCACGTGATAGGGGATGTGTGCCGCCCAACCGCCGAGTTCGAGCACCGGCAGGATATCCGAGGGCACCGAGTTGCCGACCATCAAGACGCGCGCCGGATCGATGCCCTGCCGGCCGAAGACCTCGCGGTAGGTCTGGGGGTTCTTTTCGAGGACGACTTCAACGGCGGTGAAGTGATGGCCCAGGCCGGATTTTTCGATTTTGTTGCGCTGGTCCATGGTATCGCCCTTGGTCACCAGATACAGCGGATAGCGGGTGGCCAGCAGGGTCAGTGTCGGCGGCACCTCCTCCAGCAACTGCATCGGCGCCTCCAGCATGGCGCGGCCCATGCTGACGATCCGGTGGATATCGTCGGCGGAAATGCGCGCCTCGGAGATCTCGATCGCCGTTTCGACCATCGAGAGGGTGAATCCCTTGATGCCGTAGCCGAAGAGCTTGATGTTGCGGGCCTCGGTATCGTGCAGGCGGCGGCTCACCTCGGCATGGTCGGCATAGCGGTCGAGAATGTCGGAGAGCCGCGCCTGGGTGTCCTGGAACAGGCTTTCGCAGTGCCACAACGTGTCGTCGGCATCGAAAGCGATGGCCTGGATCATCTGCGTTCCTCCATCAGCCGACCCCGCTTATACGGTTGATGACGATATCGCCGGGATCGGCAACAGCGGCATCCTCGACGACCTGAACCGCTGATCTTACCGCAGCCTCGGCTTGTGCCGCCGCCGCTTCGTCGGCGGCGTGAATGATCGCCAGCGGCCGGTCAGGCCCGACCTCTTCGCCCGTCGCGCAAACCGCGCTGAGGCCGACCCTGTGGTCGACGGCGTCGCTGGCCCTGGCCCGGCCGCCGCCAAGTCCAACGACGGCAACGCCAAGAGCGCGCGTATCCATGCCCGTGACCCGTCCCGCCCGCTCGGCGAAACAGGGTCGCACCAGCGGCGCGTCCGGCAGGTAATGCGCCGTCCGCTCGATGAAGTCGGCGGGTCCGCCGAGCCCCGCGACCATGGCCGAAAAGCGCTCCGCGGCGGCACCGCCGTCGAGCGCCGCTTCGGCGCGGCGGCGGGCCGCCGCGACATCGTTCTCGAGACCGCCGAGTCGCAGCATCTCCGCCGCCAGGGCGAGCACCAGTTCGCGCAGACGCGGATCGCAGGTCCCGGTCAGGAACGCCGCCGCCTCGCCAACCTCCAGGGCGTTGCCGACCGTGCGCCCAAGCACCTGGTCCATGCCGCTGATCAGCGCCGTCGTCGGCAAGCCGGCACCGCAAGCGACATCGACAATACTGCGCGCCAACTCCTCGGCCATGTCCAGGCTGGCGGCGAAGGCCCCGGAGCCGGTCTTGACATCCATCACCAGGCCATCGAGCCCGGCGGCCAGCTTCTTGGATAGGATCGAGGCGGTGATCAAGGGCACGGATTCCACCGTGGCGGTCACGTCGCGCGTCGCGTAAAAGCGCCGGTCGGCCGGCGCCAGATCGTCGGTCTGACCGATGATGGCGCAACCAGCCGAGGCGACGGTGCGGCGGAACAGATCACGGTCGGGCGCTGTCCGGTAGCCAGGAATTGAATCGAGCTTGTCGAGGGTCCCGCCGGTGTGGCCCAAACCGCGCCCCGAAATCATCGGCACGAACCCGCCGCAGGCCGCCACGATCGGTGCCAGCATCAAACTCACCTTGTCGCCGACACCGCCGGTCGAGTGCTTGTCGAGCAGTGGGCCGGGCAGGTTCAGATCGCTCCACTGCAGGATCACGCCGGACCGGGTCATCTCGCGCGTCAGAACGATGCGTTCCTCCATGCTCATGCCGCGAAAGAAAACCGCCATGGCGAAGGCGGCGATCTGGCCCTCGCTGATCGAGCCGTCGGTCAGACCGCGCACCATGAAAGCGATCTCCTCGGCGCTGAGTTCGCCGCCGTCGCGTTTCCTGCGGATGATCTCCTGCGGCAGCATCTAGTGTTTGCCCTCACTCAAGTTGGCCAGAAATCTTTCAAGCAGTCCCTGCACCCGGTCCGAGGCGGCCGCCGCGACTTCCATGGTCTGGGCATGCGACAAGGGCGTTTCACTTATGCCAGCGGCGAGGTTGGTGATGATCGACAAGGCGGCAACCCGCAGACCGGCATGGCGCGCCAGGATGACTTCCGGCACGGTCGACATGCCGACGGCATCGGCGCCCAACACCTTGGCCGCGCGGACCTCGGCCGGTGTCTCGAAATTCGGGCCGGCGCACCACATGTAGACGCCCTCCGGCAATTCGAGCCCGCAACGCACCGCGTCCTGTTTAAGGTTTTTTCTCAGTTCTTTGTCGTAAGCCCCTACCATATCGACGAAACGTGCGTCACCCACTTCCGAAAAAAGCGGCGAGACACCGGTGAAATTGATATGGTCGGACACCAGCATGACAGCGCCCGGCGGCGCCCACTCGACAAGGCTGCCGGCGGCATTTGTCAGCACCAGAATGTCGCAGCCGATGCCGGCCAGGGTCCGAACCGCCACCTTCATGGCATCGGCACGGCCGCTTTCGTAGTAGTGCGCCCGCCCCTGCATGACCGCCACCTCGGTCCCACCGACGGATCCAAGCAGCAAACGGCCGGCGTGCCCGGCGACACCGGGTTCGGGGAATCCGGGCAGTTCGGCATAGTCGATGCGCGTGGCCTGCTCGACCCTTTCGGCAAAGGCACCAAGGCCGGATCCCAGCACCAGGCCGACGCGCGGCGCGGCCTGCGGCGCCCGTGCGCGCACCGCCGCGACGGCTTCTGCCACCTGCGCTTCGACTTTCCGCGCGGATCGACCTGCATCCTCCACGGCTCACTCCTTGGCGGTCGTATCCAAATGCCCCGGGCCGAACGACAGGGGCAAGAGTTCGCCCAAGGTCAGGCTGCGGCGTAAACCCTCCGGACCGCAGACATGGATCGGCGTGGCATCGTCGGCGAATTCGCGGATGCGCTGGCGGCAGCCGCCGCAGGGCGTCACCAGAGGTTCGCCACGGCCAATCACGGCAACCTCCGTGATGCGCCGCTCGCCGGCCGCGACCATGGCGGAGATGGCCGAGGCCTCGGCACAGCAGCCTTGCGGGTAGGCGGCGTTCTCG
>JAJFGM010000284.1 GCA_021776145.1 Kiloniellaceae bacterium
GGCCTCGAAAAGGTCAAACTGGAGTGGACCCTCGTGGCGCTTGCCCACAACTGCAAACGGCTCAACAAAATCGTGGCGGTATGAGGCCCAGTCAAATAACACATGCCCGAGGATGTTCGATCAAACCCGACAGACTGCTAGGCGCCTACGACGGCCGAACGGCGGTGTCCGCGTCCAGCAGCCGCGCCCGCAGGAAAGCCGCGCCGTCCTCGATCGCCCGCAGCGCCTTGTCGAGCCGGCGGCTGTAGTGCAGGAAGCCGTGCAGAACACCGCCGTAAATCTTGAATTTGTGTGGGGCGCCGATGGCCGACAGCATTTCGGCCAGGGCCCGGCTGTCGTCAAGCACTGGATCGAGCTCGGCGGCGGCGATGAACAACTCCGGCAGCCCCGAAAGATCATTGCGCAGAAGATCGTAACGCCGGTCCTTAACCTCGTCGGGACTGTTTAACAGGCACTCTCTGTAGTAGGCGAGATCGCGCGAGTCCATGCCGTCCTCACTGCCGCCGAAACAGCGGCGCGAGACGGAATCGGCAAGGCCAAAGGCGCCGTAGTAGAGCAAGCAGGCCTTGATCGCGGTCACACCCTTTTCGCGCAACGCCAAACAGGTGCCGAGGCTGAGGTGCGCGCCGGCGGAATCGCCACCGACGGCGAGGCGGTTCGGGTCCAGACCCCACTCGCCGCCATCCCCGGCAAGATACTCCACAGCCGCCACGGCCTCTTCCAGCGCCACCGGAAACCTATGCTCGGGGGCCAGGCGGTAGTCGACGCCGACGACCGCGAACCCTGAACGCTGGGCCAAAAGCCGCATGATCTTGTCGTGGGTATCGAGGTTGCCGAGAATCCAACCGCCGCCATGCAGAAAAACCAGCGCCGGCAAGTCGTTGGAAGACGATGGCCGGTAGCAGCGCAAGGGGATGTCGCCGTGCGGCCCGGGGATGCAATCCTCGCGCAGCAGCTCGATTTCGGGGCCGTCGGCGTTCCAGTAGCGGCGCTCCTGGTTGTAGACGGCCCGCGCCTCTTCAACCGGCATCTCGCAGACAAGTCCGGGGTCGGAGACCTGATCCTGAGATGCGACAAGACACTCTGCCATCTGCGGGTCAAGCCTGCTGGAAAAATCGAGTTTGCTCATGTCCGGCCCTTCCGAGGTGTCCGCGGCGAGAATCCATGGTCGCGTCATCGCGGGGCGGCAGCTTACGGCAGCAGAACGGCGTAGTGCCAGCCGTGTCGTACGCGGTGGGAAGCGGAAAGGCGGCGGCTCGAGAATATCCGGCGTCAGCCGCTGAACGTCTCCGTCAATTCGGGCGGCGATAAGCCGTTTCGATCATGTATTTCAACGGTGCCCCATAGCCTCGCTCCAGGTTTTTCGGTGCGCAGAAGGCCCGTATGCCCGAGGCTAAAGGCAATGTGGACCAACATCGAGCATTGCTTGGGCTTCGCTTCTTAGCCAAACGCGAACATCGATTTGACCGCATGGGAATACTCTGAGTATCTTGGAAACTATGGAACAGAAGAAAATCGCAGATTCTGCGGACCAGATCGAACAGGCGGCAAAAGACTTTCATCAAAGCGCGAAAACCGTCGAGGACGCGACGGAGTCTGTCCAGCAAGCAGCTGCATCGGTTGAGAAGAATGTTGCTGGAGGAATTCAGCCAGACGTTCGTGAATTACGTCATTGGATAAGCGATTTGGATGAGAAGGTTAACATACGTCTTCGGCGTATGTATTGGGCCTTGTGGGCACTTGTTGGCCTCAATATCGCTTCAATTATTGTCACACTGACAAACTAAAACACGCGCCTCGTTGACCGGGATCGCAGATCTCTTAAGGGCGGTTTCGCTCGTTTTATCGAGATGGCTGGCGTCGTCCGCGATTTCAATTCCGAAATAGACCAGGGCTGAACAGACAATGAGCCACAAGGCAAACTGACGTAATTTCTCGTGGCGCCAGCGGGATGCCCCTTTCACGCCGCAATTGGCGCTCAGGGATTCTTAGCGTCAGGGCGGCTCAACCATCTCGACCTTGCGGCGGGCGGCATAGTCCCGCAGTGCCTCGTCGATGGTCGGTCCAGGGGCGGCTGCTCGGAGTCAGTGAGGCGCTGTTTCCAGATGCCGTCGGCGCGGTCGGTCGCCCTGTGCGCCGCGCCGAAGAAGTGGCAACCGGGGCCGACACCGCGAATCGTCGAGAGGCCCCGGCTACCCTCTTCAACGACGATCGGCGCCATGGGTTCCCCCCAAATATCTGCAGCATCTCTCTATTGAGAAACCGCTTCTCGGTGTCCGTCCGGTCTGGGTGCTCTTGCGCGGGATCATTGGGGAGTGCGAGGCTTTGCGTGATCGCGGGTGATCGTGTCTGCTTAAATCAAGCGGACACTTATCATGACCGGGAAGTGCGGCCGTCAGAGCTACTCGAAGGCATTCAAGCACCGCTATGTGAAAAAGAATCTCCATTGCAATCGGGAAAAGAACGCACACTTGTTTATTGTTGATACGCTGTCCAAAAAGAGAGCCGTATCTGAAACAAGCTCAAAGGGAGCACTATCCATGAATAAGTTCATTGTACCGTTCGCCGCTCTGGCGTTTCTCTTCTCGGCCGCCGCTGCTCACGCCGACGAAGCCGCCGGCACTGTCGCATCGGTTGATTCCGAGACTCTCATTCTTGAAGACGGCACGACCTTTACAATCGGCGAAGGCGTTTCCATGGAAGGTCTGGCGCCCGGCACCGAAGTGACCGTTTCCTTCGAAGAGCAGGAAGGTGAGAAGGTCGCCACCGAGGTCACGCCGTCCGAGTGATGCGCGGCCCCCTATCGGTGAATTGAGATGAGGGGCGCGGCCCATGCCCCGCGCCCTTTGTTCTATCCTTTTGGCTGCGGGCAATCGCGTTCGGAGACGATGCCAGCGGCGCCTTTTGCGATCAGCCCCTCATAGCCGAAATCGAGTAGGAAACACACGATATCGCGGGTCGAGATGATGGTCGTCTCGCCGGCGATCGGCAGCTTCAACGGCGGCTCGTCGGAGCTGAGCGAGAGATTCGCGGTGCGGTAACCGCGCACCAGGCCCACCAGTTGGCCGCTTTGCTCGTTGTAGACGCCGCCTCCGCTCATTCCGTAGCTCACGGTGGCATCGACCAAACCGACCGGGCCCGCAATTGCCAGCGGATCGGCGGCCACGGCCGGCGGAGCGATCTGGCTGACCGCGCCTCTCACAACCGTACGCTGGCGGCCCCAGGGGTAGGCGACAATGAGGATGTCGTCCGTCAACGTGGCGCGCGCGGCAAGGTCGATCTGTGTCACGCCTGAAAGCCGCGCCGTCAAAAGGGCGAGATCGCGATCACCGTCGATGGCAATGATCTGCGCCGGGATGCGCCCACGCTGCCGGCCGGCGACGACGACCACCGACTGCTCTACGACCGGCTCCAGAAGGTGCGCCGCTGTAAGGATCGCCGTGCCGCCCTGCGCGAGGTCGGTGGCGAGGATTACGCCCGACCCCGACCGGCGCACACCGCCCGGGCGCTCGACGAAGATCTGCGTGCTCGTACTGACCATCTGTGCCAAGTCCGCGCGCCGCGCGCGCTCCGGCTCCAAGGCGGCGCAGCCGCTTAGCAGGAAGCCGACTAAAAGTAGTCTCAGGCACAGCGTCACGATCCTGCTCCTTTTGTCCCCGATCGTCATGGGTCCAATGTGTAGTGGGCCGTCGCGGCCAAATTCGATGGCGCGGGTTAATAATTCGTTAACCCTGTTCCGGACCCTCCGGCCGCGTGTGTTTCCCGCAACGGCGACAGGCATTTACCTCCTTGTATTCAGGAATCGAGTCCGTAAACGCGGTTTTACGAACGGCGAAGCCGCGGCGATCGTCGCGTGCACGCATGCGCGCGAGAATTGCTGGAGCCGAATACATTCCGAGCGCCAATCGGAATTGCCTTGCGCCGGCCGATTGCGCCACCCTGGCGAATATTCCTGAGCCATGACTTTGCGTCCCAAGCACAGGAGCCGGCACCGCGCAACCGAGACTCCCGGCCGGGTGCGAGGGCAAAGCCGACGAACTTCGCCGGAAGGTCTGCGTTCAGGCCCTAACTCAGCGTCGCTGACGACGCCCTGCAAGGCACAATTCTGGCCAAGAGCGGTCTTCCCGGCATTTTTTGTCAGCATGGATTCTCCTCCCCATTGTCACTAATCTGCTTGGTGAAGGAGCCAGGGCTTGGAACGCAGGCTTGCCGCCATTCTATCCGCTGACGTGGTTGGCTACACCGCGCTGATGGGCGCCGACGAGGCCGGTACGCTTCGGCGTCTGACCGAACTGCGCCGAGAAGTCCTCGAACCTCTCATCACCGCGCATCATGGACGCATCGTCAAACTGATGGGCGACGGGCTGCTGGTGGAGTTCGCCAGCGTGGTGGACTCCATAGACTGCGCCTTGACTTGGCAGGAGGCTGTCGCCAAGCGGCAAGTGGTGGATGAGGCGAGCTCCAGGCTCCGGTTCAGGATCGGGATCAACCTGGGTGACATCATCGTCGAAGGCGGTGATATCCATGGCGACGGCGTTAATATCGCGGCTCGCTTGGAAGGTCTGGCGAAACCAGGCGAGATTTGCCTTTCCGACGACGCCTATCGTCATGCCAAAGGCAAGACGGAGGCCGTGTTCGAGGATATGGGCGAGCAAAACCTCAAAAATATCGCCGAACCCATTCGGGTCTATCGCGTTGCGGCAGAGCGATCCGCTGCCGTTTCGCCTACGTTGAAAAGAGGAACTTTACCGCTCCCCGAACGACCCTGTATCGCCATCCTGCCTTTCGACAACATGTCCCGAGACCCGGAGCAGGAGTACTTCTCCGAAGGCGTATCCGAAGACATCATCACCGAACTGTCGCGATTTCGAGAATTTGCGGTCATCGCCCGAAACAGTTCTTTCGCCTACAAGGGCCAACCGTTGGGCATCAAGGCTTTCGCTGCTGAACTTGGTGCCGATTACGTCGTCGAAGGCAGTGTCAGAAAATCGGGGAACCGCATTCGCGTTACGGCGCAATTGATCGCCGCGGACAGCGGCGCGCATCTATGGGCGGATCGTTTTGATCGCGAACTCGCCGACATATTCACGCTGCAGGACGAAGTCACGGTCGCAATCGTAACCGCTATTGCTCCGCGATCAATCAGAGCGGAAGTGCATCGGACGGAGACGCTGAGCGAAGCCGAGCTCAATTCTTGGGATTTGGTTCTGAAAGCGCGACATTTTCTTGGTCGCCGCGACAAGGACAGTACGCACGAGGCGCAGCGGCTTCTGGAACGGGCAATTGAACTGGATGCCAGGAACGCCCAGGCATATTGCTGGCTCGGCAACGCCTACATGATCGGCACTATGTATGGCTGGTATGAGGATTTCGATGCCGCCAAGCGCGCGGCGAATTCGGCTGTACGAAAGGCCGTGGCGCTCGATCGTGAGGACGCCGTCGCGTACGCGGTTCTGGCAGGTGCTCTTGCTTACCTCAACCACGAGGTCGAGCCGGCGATCGAGGAGGCTGAACAGGCACTTCATCTCAACCAAAATCTCGCGTTTGCGTATGGAACCCTGAGTGGGCTTTTGTCGTTGAAGGGCGACTTGACGGTGGCGCGCGAACACCTGAACAAGGCAATGCGGTTGAGCCCCAGAGACCCTGATTCCTCTCTTTGGATGGTATTTTTCAATGTCGGCGCGTTTTCGTCTGGAATGGACGAGGTTGTTGTCGAATATGCGAGCCGCGCGATCAGAATGACACCCGACTATCCTGCACCCTACCGGCAAAGGGCGGCCTCCCTGGCATTGCTCGGACGTATGGACGAAGCACGGCAGGATATCGATCGTTTGCTGGAATTGATGCCCGAGGTCACCGTCAGGAAAACAGCAGAGCAGTTGCCATTCTTTCCGAATCTGGAGCGATTCCTCGACGGCCTGCGAAAAGCGGGGCTCGCGGAGGGCTAGTTCGAGGGGGTGGCGGTCATGATAATCTCGATGACCGTTCCCGGCGTCGGGAGCGCCGAGACGGCGATGCAGGCCCGCACGGGATAGGGCTCTTTAAAGAATCGTGTGTAGACAGCGTCGACCGCCGCTTTGTGTTCGAGCGACGTCAAATAAATCTGGACCAAAACGACATCCTCAAAAGTGGCGCCAGCCGCTTCCAGCGTTGCCTGCAAGTCCGCTAGGGTAACCTCGGCTTGCTGCGTCGCGGTGCCATCCTCGATGGTGCCGTCCGGTCGAATGGGAACGTGAACCGAGTGAAGCGTTCCATTTGAGATCATGGCCCAAGCGTGTGGAGCCGACGGTTTTTTCAGTCCTGTTTCAACAATCCGGCGCATGATCGTGGTTCCTTTGCAAACCCGTTCGGCGTAGATCGCAAACGGCATGTTCTGCCGTGAATTTTGCTCCGAATCGAAGGAGCGGCGCAATCGGCAACCCGGGCCGGCTGCCGCCCGTCCGATATCTCCATCGGGTCGTCTTCTACCGTCAGCGGCCTGCCCAAGCGACGTCCGGGTTCAGGGGCAGACCCGACCAATCCGACCCGCGGTTCGGTTTCGGGTCCTTACTCACCGTCGCCGGAGGCATCCTGCGAGGCCCGGCTTTAGCCATGAGGCAACCTCAGTTGATTTCGAGAACCAGCTTTCCAACGAAGTCCTTTCTCTTGAAGTCGTCCTGAGCACGTCCGATTTCGGCCAATGGATAAGTCCTCGCCAGCAGGGGTTTGATCGCGCCGGATAGGGCATAATCGCGAATCGCGACGAAATCACGCCGGGTACCTTGTGTGGCCCCGTGAATTTCCAGGTTCTTTAGATAGACACGCCGCATGTCGATCTCGACCATCGCACCAGCCATGGCACCGCAGGTCGCATACCGCCCTTGCGGCCGCAGTATTTCGAGTAGATCAGGTAACATCGGTCCGGAAACAGTATCCACAACGACGTCGATTGCCTTTCCGTCCATCAATGCTGCAACTACATCGACGAGCTCTCCCTGGCCGCGCGTGACCGTTCCTTCGGCGCCGATCGCTTTCACGGCATCTTCTTTGCCAGCGCCAACGACCGCATAGGGAATGGCGCCTCGGGCGCGGCACAGCTGGATGACGCCCGAACCGACACCGCCGGATGCACCCGTTACCAATACACGCTCGCCCGCGGCAACACGGGTGCGCCTCAGCATGTGTTCGCCGGTGACATAGGCACAGCAGAAGGTGGCGAGTTCCGCGTCAGTAAGAGTTGTCTCGACGGCATGAGCGTTCTCCGCCGGAACCGCCACATAGTCGGCGAAACCACCGGGCCGGCCGGATCCGATATAGTCATGGCTCGGAACATCTTCACCCGACCCGGAGTAGATTCCAAAATCCACCATGACCCGCTCGCCAATGCGCGAAGCCTCGACAGCAGCGCCGGTGTCCGCGATCACACCGGCAATGTCGGCACCCTGAACCAGCGGAAACCGCAAAGGGCTGTCGCCGAACGAAGCCACTTCCTCGGGATCGTCCGACGAGCCGTAGGCGCCTTCTCGAACCCAGATGTCGGTGTTGTTGATACCGCAAGCACCAACCTTCACGAGCACCTCATCCGGTGCGACATCGGGCACGGGTCTTTCGGCGTCTAACTGCAATTTGTCCGGACCGCCATGACCGGTCAGCAGTATCGCCCTCATCGTTCTCCGAATCGACATTACGCGTTCCCCGCAAAGAATTGGTCCAAACAACGATGCCATGGTTCAGCAGGCGCCGCGACAACTTCCGGATGGCAGGCCACTCCTATGCAATGTCCGAGTTGGGTCACGGGACTAAATGGCGGAAATTCGACCCCCACGCCTTCGATACTCCTGACCCATATCCGGCGATATTTACGCTATGCCCGCCTTTGACCCTCTGCTAGTTTTCGAAAAAATGGTTGGGGCGTCAGTTCATTGAATCCAGGTAGCATCACACTCCTCGTCGGGACCACCAAAGGCGCCTTCATGATTTCCGGTGGTCATGATCGCAGCGGTTGGGCCATCAAGGGCCCACTCTGCGAGGGCTGGCCGATCAATCACTTCGTCGGGGACCCGACCACGGACACGCTTTGGGCCAGCGGCGGCGGCGAATGGCATGGCGCGGGGATCTGGCGCTCGGCGGACGATGGCGAGACGTGGAGCGTCGTCAGGCTGACCAAGGGAACGATGGACGACTGGGCAGCAAACGATCCCGGGTTCGCCCAGATGATCGGCTGGACCGATGAGCCCACGCCCTTCGGCGACACGTTCTCGCAAATCTGGAGCCTCTGCCACGCCCATGGGACGCTCTATGCCGGAACCAAGCCGGCGGGGTTGTTGGCCAGCCGGGACGGCGGCGAAACCTGGGAAAAGCTTCACGGCCTGACGGACCACCCATCGGCGGAGAGCTGGAACCCCGGGGCCGCGGGTCTGGTGCTGCACACAATCGTGCCCCATCCGTCCAATCCGAAGACGCTTTGGGTGGGGATCTCGGCGGCGGGTGTCTTCGCGACCGAAGATGGCGGCGTGACATGGGAGCGCCGCAATCGCCTGTCCAATGTCGAGGCCTGCGAGGACAACCCCCACCCCGCAGCCCCTCGCGATGGCGAGATCGGGCACTGTGTTCACAACATGATGCGCGCGCCCGGCACCAGTGATCTTATTTACCAGCAAAACCATCATGGTGTCTGGCGCTCGGCCGATGGCGGTCGCAGTTGGGACGATATCACCACCGGGCTTCCGTCCACCTTCGGGTTTCCGATCCGCGTTCATCCGCGCGACCCCGACACCATTTGGACGCTGCCGCTAAACGGCGACAGTGCCGGGCGTTTTCCGCCAGATGCCGCGGCGGCGGTGTGGCGCTCGCGGGACGGAGGAAAAAGCTGGCAGGACATGCGCGAAGGATTGCCGCAGGAAGCGTGCTTTTTCACCGTGCTGCGTCAGGCCATGGCGGGTGACGACCGCGAACCGGCGGGCGTCTATTTCGGCACGAATAGCGGCTCGGTCTATGCCAGTCTCAATGAAGGAGATAGCTGGCAAGAGATCGCGAGGCACATTCCCACCATCCTCTCTCTTGAGGTTCTCGACCGCCGCTGATCGTCACGACCGATTGCGATCACCGTGCGCGACGCGCTCCTCTGACCGAAAATTGGTTCAATGTGGTCGTCCGCCGCGTCGGCGCAACAAGCCTTTACAAGTTCGGACCTCGGCTCCGCGTCAACGTGAGGTCAGGAGTGAGGGGCAGAGCGGTCAAAAGCCTCGAGGCAAGCTGACGTAGTTTCTCGTTGCGTCCGCGAAATTCGCGTTTCTCGCCGCGATCGGCCCGCAGGCATTCATGGCGTCAGGATCGCTCGCCCAACTCGATCTTGCGGCGCGCGACGTAGTCTTTGAGTGCCTCGTCGATGGCCGGATCCAAGGGCGGTTGCTCGTAGTCCTTGAGGAGCTGTTTCCAAATGCCGTTGGCGCGCTCGGTCGCGGTGTGACCGCCCGCCTCCGACCAGGTCTCGAAGTTGCGCCAATCTGAGACCAGCGGCGCGTAGAAGGCGGTCTCGTAGCGCTCCAGGGTGTGTGCGGCGCCGAAGAAGTGGCCGCCGGGGCCGACCTCGCGGATCGCAGAGAGGCCCAGGCTGTCCTCGTCGACGACGATCGGCGTCATGTATTCCGCCATCATCTGCAGCATTTCGGCATCGAGGATCAACTTCTCGAAGGACGCCGTCAGCCCGCCTTCCAGCCAGCCGGCGCCGTGGGCGATGACGTTGGCATGTCCCATGACCGCCCCCCACAGCGACATCTGGCTCTCATAGGCGGCCTGCGCGTCGACGATGTTGGAGGCGTTGGTATTGCTCGAGCGGTAGGGCAGACCGTAAAAGCGCGCCAGTTGACCGCCGGCCTGCGCCGCCTTGGTGTATTCCGGCGTGCCGAAAGCCGGCGCGCCGCTTTTCATATCGACGTTGGAAGTGAAGGCTCCGTAGACCACCGGCGTTCCAGGGTTGACTAACTGGGCCAAGGTCAGGCCGGCCAGCGCCTCGGCATTCTGCAGGGTCAGGGCCCCAGCCAAAGTCACTGGCGCCATAGCGCCACACAAAGTGAAGGGCGTGACGATGACGGGCTGTCCGTGTGTCGCCAGTTCGATCAACCCCTCGCACATGGCAACGTCGATCTGGCGTGGCGAGTTCGTGTTGATGGTTCCGATGACGCGCGGCTTGGCGGCGAGGTCGTCGAGCTCGACCCCATGTAGAATCGCCGCCATGGCCAGCCCGTCATGCGCCCGGGCACGGCCGAGCAGCGAACAGCTCCAGACTTTGTCCGTGAGCCGGGCGACGGCTAGATACTTGTCCAGGTGCCGCGTATCCGCCGGCAGATCGAGTGGTTCGAAAGGCGAGCCGCTGGCCATGTGAACGATATCGAGCATCTGCACGATGCGCAGGAAATCACAGG
>JAJFGM010000285.1 GCA_021776145.1 Kiloniellaceae bacterium
GGTTTGTCGGGGACGCCCAAGAGTGTGATCTTCGCCTCATCGCGGCTGTACGCAATGCCGCTGACAACTGCCTGTTCCACGATTTCGTCCTCGTCCACTACGAAGGTGCCTGGGGAATCATCGAAAGAAGAGCGCACCTGCAACCGCACGCGCTGCTTCATGGCCAGCTCGACCGACCGCGTCTGTAACACCTTGGCCCCCAGGGATGCCAGTTCGAGCATTTCTTCATAGGTGATCTTGTCGAGCTTGCGGGCCTTGGCGACGATACGCGGATCGCTGGTATAGACTCCTTCGACATCGGTGTAGATATCACAGCGCTCGGCGCCCAGAGCCGCCGCCAGGGCCACTGCCGAGGTGTCGGAACCGCCGCGCCCCAAAGTGGTGATCCGCCCGGCTTGCGACCGACCCTGAAATCCGGCAACCACTGCGACCTGATTGTCGTCGAATCGGCGCGAAATCTCCGATGTGTCGATGGCCTCGATGCGGGCCGAGCCGTGTGCGTCGTTGGTCATGATGGGAATCTGCCAACCCAGCCAGGAGCGCGCGGCGATCCCCATGTCCTGCAGAACGATGGCGAGAAGCCCTGCGGTGATCTGTTCACCGGAAGAGACCACCGTGTCGTACTCGCGCAGATCATAGAGACGGGCCGCCTTACGCGCCATCTCGACCATCTGGTTGGTCACGCCCGCCATGGCCGAAACAACGACGGCGACGGAATTGCCGCTGTCGACTTCAGCCTTCACGCGTTGGCCGACATTGCGGATGCGATCGAGGTCGGCAACCGACGTGCCGCCGAATTTCATGACAATTCGTGCCATAGTTACCCTGGTCGAGTCTTTATTGTCCCGGACTTGGCTTCTGGCTTTCTGCGCAGGCAATCTCGCGCCGGCGCGGGGACAACCATTGCCGCCGGGACCGCAGCTATCCATACTCTCAACCAGGGCCACGAGGCAAGAAGCGCCGCCCCGTTGTAGGAGTTCAGACCGATGATTAGCGCCGAGAAGCTATTGCGTGACACGACCGCGCGGGCCGCCTCGGTGGCGCCAAAAGAAATTGAAAAATTCTCGGCCATGGCGGCCGAGTGGTGGGATCCCGCCGGCAAGTTTCGCCCGCTGCACCGTCTCAATCCGACGCGCATAGGTTTTATCCGCGATGCCCTCGTCGAACACTTCGGCGGCGACGCGCGTGAGCCACGGCCCTTGGCCGGACTGCGCCTGCTCGACGTCGGATGCGGCGGCGGACTGCTGTGCGAGCCCATGGCCCGGCTCGGCGCCGAGGTAATCGGCATTGACGCCGCGGCTCGCAATATTGAGGTTGCCCAATTGCACGCCGAGGACGTCGGCCTCGCGATCGATTATCGCCACACCACGGCTGAGGATCTTGCGGCAACGGGCGAAAGCTTCGATGTCGTGCTGTCTATGGAGGTGATCGAGCATGTCGCCGATCTCGGCTCCTTCTCGCGGGCCTGCGCCGCCCTGCTAAAAGACGACGGGATCATGCTGCTTTCGACCCTCAACCGCACGCTCAAGGCCTATCTGCTGGCCGTCGTCGGTGCTGAATATCTGCTGCGTTGGCTACCGCGCGGCACGCACGACTGGAACCGCTTCGTGCGCCCTTCGGAATTGGCGGCGGAGCTGCGCCGCAATGGCCTGCGGCTCGCCGAACTAAAGGGCATGGTTTACAATCCGCTGAACGAGACCTGGCGCCTTAGCGACAGCGATCTCGACGTCAACTACCTGGCGCTGGCGACGAAACGTGACTGAGTTCGAGAGGCTTCAGGAATTCTCGCGCGGCAACCAGGGAACGCGCTGAACACCGACGCCCTCTTCGTCCAAGGCCTTGGCCTCTTCTTCGGAGGTCTCGCCGTAGATGTTGCGGGATTCGGCTTCGCCGTAGTGAATCTTGCGCGCCTCTTCCGGAAACGCGCCGCCGACGTAGTCGAAGTTTTTCTCGATGGTGTCGCGCATTTCACCCAGCGCGCGCCGCAATTTCGCCGCCTCGGCGGTTTCCGCCGCGGCCTGTTTGGCCGCCTTGACGTCACGCCGGCCGCTGTCGGACTTTTTCTTGGCGCCGGACACCACCGGCGCCATTAGGGCTTTTTCGACTTTCGTCGTACCGCACGTCGGGCAAGACACTTCGCCCGCGGCGACCTGCGTGTCGTATCTTGCCGTATCTTGGAACCAGGCTTCGAAACCGTGGCCCTTGCGGCATTGAAGGTCGAAAACGATCATATTCCGGGCTCTCTTTATCCCGCTGCTATATAGCGTATCCGTCACCGGCTTCAATATGCCGAGCTATCGCATTACCAATGCACATCCCCCATATGAGGGGGTCTTTCGCGTTGAATCAAGAGGTTAGCGAAATTGACTTCGAAAAGCCACAGCCCCGCGCCGCCGCATGGCCCGCCCTCGCCCTCGCCCTGGGTCCAGCGGTTTACCGCCTATCTGCCGGCAGGCAGTCGTGTCCTCGACCTCGCCAGCGGTGGTGGCCGCCACAGCCGCTGGCTGCTGGCACAGGGGATGCAGGTAACGGCGCTCGACCGCGACGTTGCTGCGTTGCGCGATATCGAGGACCGCATCGAAGTCGTCGAAAGCGACCTCGAGGACGGCCGTCCGTTCGCCTTAGCTGGGCGCCATTTCGCCGGAGTGATCGTAACGAACTACCTCTATCGCCCGCTGCTGCCGGCCATCGTGGAAGCCCTCGATCCCCAAGGCGTTCTGCTTTATGAGACTTTTTCCGTTGACAATGCCCGGTTCGGGCGCCCATCGAACCCGGAATTTCTGCTCCGGCCCGGCGAGCTGCTGGAGCTGGCGCGAGGCCGACTGCGTGTGCTTGCCTACGAGGATCTTATCGTCGACACGCCAAAAGCAGCCGCCGTTCAGCGCATTTGCGCGATCAGGGATACCACCGACTGACGCCGCGGCACCGGTGCACCTTCCGACCTAATTCGCTCGTTTGATGGCCAGTGGCGCCGACGGCATTGCGGGCAAGGCGAAATCGCGGCGTGCCGCCAATGCAGGGATGCGCTTGCGCGCCGCGGCGACTTCGGCCGTATCGATATCGGCGAGCACCACACCCGGCTCTTCACCGCCATCCGCCAAGACATCGCCCCAGGGTGAAACGATAAGCGAGTGACCGTAACTCTCGCGGCCTTCGGCGTGCACCCCGCACTGCGCCGCGGCGAAGAGGTAACACCCGGTCTCGATGGCGCGGGCACGCAACAGGCTGTGCCAATGCGCTTGGCCGGTGTAGCGGGTGAAGGCGGACGGCACGGTCAAAAAGTCGGCACCAGCCAAGGCCAGGGCCTGATACAGCTCGGGAAAGCGCAGGTCGTAGCAAATTGTCAGGCCGAGCGTCCCCCACGGCAAGGACGCGAGAACAGCGCGGTCGCCGGCCTGGTAGGCGTTGGACTCGCGGTAGCTTTGACCGTCGGGAATATCGACGTCGAACATGTGGATCTTGTCGTAACGTGCCGCTATGGCCCCATCGGGAGCGAAAAGATAGGAGCGATTGGCCGGCTTGCCGCCCTCGCGCGCGACCAGCATGGACCCGATGGCAAGCCAGATCTTCAGTTCCGCCGCCAGATCGGAGAAAGCCGCAACGCCGGGGTGCTGTGCCTCGGCCCGCAGCTTCTCCTCGCGCAGATGGCGCCGCGGCTCCAGCATGTCGGTCACCTCGGGCGTCAATACAAGGTTTGCGCCTTGGCTCACGGCGGCACGCGCAAAATCGCTGGTCGCGGTGATGTTTTGCAGCGGCTCCCGCCCCGAGTTGAGCTGCAGACAGGCGGCCTTGAAACGGCGGTTCACGTGGCCGGGCTCAGCAGGGAATCGAGCTTGCCGCCGCTTTCCAGCGCGTAGAGCTCGTCGCAGCCGCCGATATGCTGGTCGCCGATAAAAATCTGCGGCACCGAAGTGTGCCCGCCAGTGCGGTCAATCATCTCGGCGCGGCGGCCGGGCTGAAACATGACGTCAATCTCGTTGAACGCGACACCCTTGCTTTCCAAGAGCTTCTTGGCGCGAAAGCAATAGGGGCAAAGCATGCTGGAATAGATATCGATTGTCGCCATATCTCACACTCTTCGGTTCCGGAGGCGGCGGTTTGCCGGCCCCCGCACATATTTAGGGCGCGGCGCGCGGTTTTACAGTCTTGCACGCCCAAAAAGGCCATCGCCCTCAGTGCCGCAGCGGCGCAATGACGCGCGCCAGCACCAGAACGTCGACGGCATCGGCACCGGCGGCTTTCAAGGCGCGCGCGCAGACGGCGGCCGTGGCGCCGGTGGTCAAGACATCGTCAACCAAAAGTACCCGCCGGCCCGTGACGAGCGCCGGCGCCGCGGCGCTGGCGGCGATGGCGCCGGCAACATTGCGCTGCCGTGCCATCGGGCCGAGCCGACCCTGACTCGCCGTCACGCGGGTGCGGTGCAACAATCTTGGCAGAACCGCAACCCCGCTTTCCCGGCCAAGCGCCTGCGCCAGCAAGGCGGCCTGGTTGAAGCGTCGGCGAAACAGCCGTGTCCAATGCAGCGGCACCGGCGCTATGACATCGGCGGAACCAACGAGGTCCACGCCGGCACGCGCCATCCAACGTCCGAAGGGCGCCGCGCATTCGGTGCGATCGGCGTGCTTGAACCCCAAGAGCAGCCGTCGCGCGCCATCATCGTAGGCAATGACCGCGCGGGCGCGATCGAATTCCGGCGGGTGCGCCACGCAGGCGCCGCACAACGTGGCCTCTCCAAGGTCGAATTCAAAAGGCAAGCCGCAGCAGTCGCAGAGCGGTGGCGCCAGGAAGTGCACAGCTTCCCAACAGGTCGGGCACAAGACGCCTTGACGCTCCAACGTCGCGGCACAAGACAAACAACGCGGCGGCAGGAGGGCATCGAGTACGAAGCCGAGCGTCGCGCGCGGGAATTCGGTCCAGGTCGGCATGTGACGAAGTCTCCGGCTTTCGCCTTGCGGCTGTCAACTGCCGGACGAGACGACATCGCTTGCAGCTTTCACGCCTGGCATTTCGGCGCCATATTCCGGGCATGAACACCGAAATCGACATCTTCGACAGGACTCTGGTCCGTCGCCGCCGCGACCGCGCCGCCGCCGACCTCGCGGCTTACGATTTCTTGTACTGCGAGATCGCGTCGCGGCTCGTCGAGCGCCTGGAGGATATCACCCGCAGCTTTCCCGCCGCTCTCGACCTGGGTTGCCACGGCGGCATCCTGGCGGCACAGCTGGGCAACCGCGGCGGCGTCCGGTCGCTCGTGCAAAGCGATCTCTCGCCGAACATGGCCCAAAGCGCCGCGTCATCGAACACCGCGGTGGTTGCGGCCGACGA
>JAJFGM010000286.1 GCA_021776145.1 Kiloniellaceae bacterium
CACGCTGCTACGCGACCTCGGAAAGCTCGATCATATTTTGGGGCATGGGCATTTCGCAGCATGTCCACGGTACCGACAACGCGCGATGCCTCATCACCCTGGCGCTGATCACCGGCCAGGTCGGCCGTCCCGGAACCGGCCTGCACCCCTTGCGTGGTCAAAACAACGTCCAGGGCGCCTCCGATGCCGGCTTGATTCCCATGGTTTATCCCGATTATCGCTCGGTCGAATCCGATGAGATACGCCAACAGATGGAAGCCTTTTGGGGCACGAAGCTCGACCCCAAACGCGGCCTGACCGTGGTCGAGATCGTCAATGCCATTCACGCCGACGTCATCAAGGGCATGTATATTCAGGGCGAAAACCCGGCCATGTCCGATCCCGATCAGACCCACGCGCGCCAAGCCTTGGCCAAGTTGGAATGCCTGGTCGTTCAGGACATCTTCATGACCGAAACGGCGTGGCACGCCGACGTCATCCTGCCGGCAACCGCGCATGCCGAAAAGACCGGCAGCTTTACCAATACCAATCGCCAGGTTCAGTTGGCCCGCCAGGTCATGTCACCACCGGGCGACGCACGCCAGGACTGGGAACTGATCCAGGAGCTTGCGCAGCGTCTCGGCCTCGACTGGCGTTACGGCCATGTGAAAGACGTCTTTGCCGAGATGGCCGAAGTCATGCCCTCGCTCGCCAATATCACTTGGGAACGGTTGGAACGGGAAGACGCCGTCACCTATCCCTGCGACGATCCCGGTCAACCCGGCAACGAGATCATTTTCGTCGATGGCTTCCCCACCGCTAGCGGGCGCGGCAAGATCGTGCCCGCCGACGTGACCCCGCCCGACGAATTGCCCGACGAAACCTATCCGATGGTGCTGACCACGGGCCGTCTGCTCGAGCATTGGCACACGGGCGCCATGACGCGGCGCTCCGGCGTGCTTGACAGCCTCGAGCCCGAGGCCATCGCGGCACTGAACCAGTACGACATCAGACGCCTCGGAATTCAGCCAGGAGATAGGGTTCGGGTCGCGACCCGACGCGGCGCCATCGATCTGAAAGTGCGGCAGGACCGCGAGGTGCCCGAAGGCATGGTCTTCATCCCCTTCTGCTTCGCCGAGGCGGCCGCCAACGTCTTGACCAACCCGCAGCTCGATCCGATCGGCAAGATACCGGAGTTCAAGTTCTGCGCGGCGCGGGTCGAGGCTCTGACCGAAGCGGCGGAGTAGCCGCGTAAGCGGGCGGCCGGGACATGCGGCACGACGGCATGGGCAGCGCGGCACCAAAGCTCTGTGCTGCCTTGCTGGTCTTCTCCTGCTTTGCCCTGCCACTGCCGCTCATCGCGGTGTCGGCTGTTAGCACCCAAGCCAGGGCCCAGGACAGGGCCCAGGACGGGGAAGTCGCCGACCGCGCCCTGCACCAGGCAGCGCGTATCGACGATCCCGAGCTTGCGTCTTACGCCTTGGATCGCGGCGGCGATCTGGCTGGCCGTGACAGCGATGGCAATACGCCGCTGATGAGCGCCGCCATGTTCGGCAGCCGACAGGTTGTCGCCGTCCTGCTCGAACGCGGTGCCGACCCGGCGGCCGTCACACCCGACGATAGCTGGACGGCGTTGCATTATGCCGCTTACGAAGGCCATGACCGCATTGTCGCCGCCCTGCTGGACGCCGGCGCCGCGGCCGACGCCCGCGAAGGCGACTTCGGCAACACGGCCCTACATCTGGCGGCACGACGCGGCAAGCGGCGCTCGGTGGCGCGTCTTTTGAACGCCGGGGTCGACGTCGAACTGCGCGACACGCGTGACGGCAATACGGCCTTGCTCAACGCCGCTTTCGATCCCTCCAATGCCGCCATTGTCGCTGACCTCTTGGCCGCCGGTGCCCGGCCCGACCACGCCGCCAACGACGGCAGCACCGCCCTCACCGCCGCTGCCGAGCGCGGCGCCCGCGCCAGTTTGCAACTCTTGCTGGCGGCCGGCGCCGACGGGAACGCGCGAAAGCGCGACGGCTTCACGGCCTTGCATCTCGCCGCCATCGGCGGGCACCTGGCCATCCTGCGGGATTTGCTCGCTGCCGGTGCCGATCCACGGCTGCGCGCCACCGCCGGCGACAGCGTGCTCGAACAAGCCGCCCTCGCCGGGAATCCTGGTATCGTTGCCACCCTGCTCGACGCCGGTGTCGACGCCAACAGTCCGGGACGTGATGGCCGTAGCCCCCTGATGGCGGCGGCGCGAACCGATCGGCTCGAAGTTCTCGACCTGCTGTTACGGCGCGGCGCGAAGGTCGACGAACCAGGCCTGGAAGACGGCAACACCGCTCTAATGCTGGCAGCAAACAATGGTCACTTCGCGGCGGTCGACCGGCTGATCGCGGCGGGCGCCAACGTCAATGCGACGGCCGAGGATGGGTGGACTCCCCTGCAAGCAGCGGTTATGGCCGGACACGACGATATCGCGGCGCGTTTACGAGCCGCGGGAGCACGGTATTAGAGCAATTTCCGGTCTTGCGACCGTTCCGACGTACGCTCGAGCTGCGCGCGCAGCCGCTAAAGTCGGACGTTGCCGGACGAAAAATACTCGGCCGTCGAGAGTCCAACAGATTCGAGAACAACGGCGGCAACAACGGCGATGACGATGGCCGCGATTGTGCCTGCAAGAACGGATTTCATGAATCAGATTCCCTTACTTGGTCCCTATGTCTAACGCCGCACCGCCGCACCACGCCAGAACTTTTGTATGGTTCTTCACGGCGCCACCATGGCGCCGGGTCCCGCCCAGTCCGTCACGGCGCCGTAATTCGCTTCAGATAGGCAATCAGGACGGCCCGGTCTTCGGCGGAAGGCATACGCTGCAGAGGCATCTTGCTGCCGGGCGTATATTCACCCGGGCCTTCGTCGAACAGCAGGTTGATGGTCTCTTCGTTCCAAATCAGATCGCTGTCGCGCAAAGCGGACGAATAGTTGTAACCCTCGACCGCGCCGGCGCGGCGGCCAAACAAGGCATAAAGGGTTGGTCCCGCCTTGTTGCCGCCGTCTG
>JAJFGM010000287.1 GCA_021776145.1 Kiloniellaceae bacterium
GCCGCTATCTCTGTCCGCTCGGCGCGGCCCTGGCCATTCCCGGGCGCCTGCGCATGTTCGAATGGCTGAAGCGCTACAAGGAGTGCGGCTCGCCCTGCAAACGCTGCGCCAACGAGTGCATGGTTCAGGCCATCCATCCGGAAGGCCACATCAACCCGAACGAATGCCTCTACTGCCTGCATTGTCAGGTGCTCTACCACCACGACCACAAATGCCCGGTGATGATCCAGCGGCGCCTCAAGCAGGAGCGCCGCAAGACTCTGGCTTCCACCCATCTGCCCGGCGCGGCGCGACCGGCCGAGGTGAAAAGGGAGTTGAGCGATTTCATGCCCGAATAGCGTCAGGACGGCGCGACGGGCCGAACTCACCCTCACTAAATCACATTTAAAAGGGGACGAAAGAGATGACGAAGCAGAAAGAAAACACAGGCGGTTTGACACGTCGTGACCTGTTGGGCACGTCGGCTAAAATCACCACCGTCGCTGGACTCGGCGGCGGCGCCGTCGCGGCCGGGCTGACGGGTTTCAACACTAGCCCCGTCGCGCGTGCCGCCGAAGGGTCGCGGGCCGAGGTCAAACCCGGCGAGCTCGACGAATACTACGGCTTCTGGAGCAGCGGACAATGTGGCGAGATTCGGATCCTCGGCCTGCCGTCGATGCGCGAGCTGATGCGCATTCCGGTGTTCAACCGCTGCAGCGCCACTGGCTGGGGACACACCAACGAGAGCCGCAAGATCATGCGCGACGGCATGCTGCCCGAGACCAAGACCTTTCTCGACTCGCGCGGCGGTGTCTACCTCAACGGCGATGCTCACCACCCACATATGTCGTTCACCGACGGCACCTATGACGGCCGTTATCTCTTCATCAACGACAAGGCCAACACCCGCGTGGCGCGTATCCGTTGCGACGTCATGAAGTGCGACAAGATGATCGAGATTCCCAACGCCGCCGATATCCATGGCCTGCGGCCGCAGAAGTATCCGCGTACGGGATACATCTTTGCCAACGGCGAACATCGGGTGCCGATTCCCAACGACGGCATGATCCTCGACGAGCCCGACAAGTATCACTCGGTCTTCACCGCCATCGACGGCGATAAGATGGAGGTCTCTTGGCAGGTCATCGTCGACGGCAACCTCGACAATTGCGATGCCGACTACCAGGGGCTCTACGCCTTTTCCACCTGTTACAACTCGGAAGGCGGCGTCACCCTCTCGGAAATGACCGCCAACGAGCAGGATTGGGCGGTCGTCTTCGACATCAAGGCCATCGAGGCGGCGGTCGCCAAGGGCGACTTCCAGGAGATCCAGGGCGTGCCGGTGGTCGACGGCCGCAAGGGCTCGGCCTTTACCCGCTATATCCCGGTGTCGAACAGCCCGCACGGCTGCAACACGGCCCCGGACGGTCGCCACGTGGTGATCAACGGCAAGCTGTCGCCGACGGTCAGTGTCATCGACGTGACCCTGCTGCCCGACCTCTTCGCCGACAAGATCAAGCCGCGCGACTGTATCGTGGCCGAGCCGGAACTGGGCCTGGGGCCATTGCATACCGCCTTCGACGGACGTGGCGGGGCCTATACGACGCTGTTCCTCGACAGCCAGGTGGCGAAGTGGGACATCGAAAAGGCAAAGCGCGCCTTCAAGGGCGAGAACGTCGACCCGATCATCGAGAAGGTCGATGTGCAGTACCAACCTGGCCACAACCATACCTCCATGGGCGAGACCAAGGAGGCTGATGGCAAGTGGCTGGTGTCGCTGAATAAATTCTCGAAGGATCGTTTCATCAACGTCGGACCGATGAAGCCGGAGAACGAACAGCTCATCGATATTTCCGGCGACGATCTGACGATCGTGCACGACGGGCCGACCTACGCCGAGCCGCACGATTGCATCATCGTGCGCACCGATATCGTCAATCCGCTTTCGATCTGGGAGCGTGACGATCCCTATTGGGAGGAAGCCCGCAAGTCCGCCGAAAAGGACGGTGTCGATCTGGACTATGGCGAGGATGTCATTCGTGACGGCAACAAGGTGCGTGTCTACATGCATTCGATCGCCCCGACTTTCAGCCTCGAGAAGTTCACCGTCAAGCAGGGTGACGAGGTCACGATCATCATCACCAACATGGATGATGTCGACGACCTCGCGCACGGTTTCACCTTGGCGAACTACGGCGTCGCCTTTGAGATCGGGCCGCAAGCCACGGCTTCGATCACCTTTGTTGCAGATAGGCCCGGCGTGCACTGGTTTTATTGCCAGTGGTTCTGCCATGCCCTGCACATGGAAATGCGCGGCCGCATGATGGTCGAGCCGCGGGCGGTCTAGTGCCGTTCGCAACTTGCCATAAGGACGAGCGCCCGGCGGCCTTGAGAGGATTCGCCGCCGGGTTGCTCGTGCTTGTTTTTGTTCTGATGTCTTGGGCCGATGGGGCCTCGGCCGAGACCCGCGACGTGACGCCGGCGGACGGCGCCCTGCAAGGGGTGCTGTCCTTGGCGGTACCAGGCGATGTGATACGTCTGGCGTCGGGCCTTTACGCCGGCCCTCTGGTTATCGACCGGCCGATTAGTCTGGTTGCCGCGGAGACGCCAGGCGATGTTGTCATCGAAGGCAACGGGCAGGGAAGTGTAATTCACGTCACCGCGCCCGGTGTCGTGCTGCGCGGACTGACGGTCCGCAATTCGGGCATCGATCTCAGTACCGAGGACAGCGGCATCTTCCTCGACCGCGACAGCGAGGGTGCCCTCGTCGAGGACAACACGCTCGAAGGCAACCTCATCGGCATATACCTGAAGGGCGCCAAGAACGCTGTCGTGCGCGGCAACCGAATCACCGGGCGGCAGGATCTCAGGGTCAACGAGCGCGGCAATGGCATTCACATCTGGAATGCGCCGGGCTCGCTGATCGAAGGCAACGATGTGCGTTTCGGGCGCGACGGCATCTTCGTCACCACCAGCCACCACAATGCCTTTCGCGACAACCGCTTCAGCGAGCTGCGTTTCGCCGTGCACTACATGTATACGAACGATAGCGAGATCAGCGGTAACGTCTCGCGCGGCAACACCATCGGCTATGCCCTGATGTATTCGCACCACCTGAGCGTATCGGACAACCTGTCGGACGGAGACCGCGACCATGGCTTTTTAATGAATTACGCCAACAGCTCGGACATCAGCGGCAACCACGTGCGCGGCGGCACCGAAAAATGCGTGTTCATTTACAACGCCAACAAGAACAGCTTTCACCGCAACCGCTTCGAGGGCTGCGGGATAGGCATTCATTTTACCGCCGGCTCGGAGCGCAACCGGATCAGCGAAAACGCCTTCCTCGACAACCGCACCCAGGTCAAATACGTCGGCACGCGCCACATCGAATGGTCGCACGCCGGGCGTGGCAACTATTGGAGCGACAACAGCGCTTTCGATCTCGATGGCGACGGTTTGGCCGACCAACCCTATCGACCCAACGATCTTGTCGACCAGGTGATCTGGCGCCATCCCACCGCCAAGCTCCTTCTCAACAGCCCGGCCTTGCAGGTCTTGCGCTGGGCGCAGTCGGCGTTCCCGACGCTTTATCCCGGTGGCGTGATGGACAGCGCGCCCTTGATGAGCCCACCGCTGGGACAGAAGTTCGCCGCGTCGCGACCGGGCGAGGGATAGGACGATGGACAGCAAGACGGTGATCACCCTGGCCGATGTCGGCAAGCGCTACGGCAGCCAGGCGGTGCTGAGCGGCATCGACCTCGAGGTCGGCGCCGGCGAGTGCCTGGCCCTGCTTGGCCACAACGGCGCCGGCAAGACCACTTTGATGAAGCTGATGCTGGGCCTGACCCGGCCCAATAGCGGCCGCATCTCGGTACTTGGCGAGACGCCGGGCGACGGCACACGTACAGCCATCGGCTACTTGCCGGAAAATGTTGCCTTTCACGACGCCATGACGGGCCGCGAGTTGCTGCGTTTCTATGCCGCGCTCAAGGGCGTGGCGGCCAAGGCCGGCGACAACCTGCTCGAACGGGTCGGGCTGACGGCCGCGGCGGGCAAGCGGGTGCGCACCTATTCCAAGGGGATGCGCCAGCGCCTCGGACTGGCGCAGGCGCTGCTTGGGACGCCGCGCCTGTTGTTTTTCGACGAGCCGACCAGTGGCCTGGACCCGGCCCTGCGCTGGGAGTTCTATGCCATCCTCGCCGAGTTGCGCGCGCTGGGCAATACGGTGCTCATCTCGTCGCACCTTTTGACCGAACTGGAGACCCGCTGCGACCGCCTTGCGATTCTCAGCCACGGTCGCTTGGTGGCTTGTGGCAGCCTTGACGAACTGCGCGCCGCCGCCGGGTTGCCGCTGCAAATTCGCGTGTCGGTGACGCCGGGCGAAGCCGGTGCGGTCGCGGAACGCATCGCCGGGCCCTGTAGCCTGCGCAAGGTCAACGACCGCAGCGTCGTTCTGACCTGTGCCGGTAGCGACAAGATGCAGCTGATGCACCACATCGCCGGGCTCGGTGGGCCGGTTCGCGATGTCGAGTTCACGCCGCCGGGCCTGGAAGAAGTCTACAAGCATTTCTCCGAACCGCCCGAGCGCTCTGCAAGGGATGGAAGCGGATCATGAAAACGATAGCAATCCTGGCGGGCAAGGAGTTACGGGACGGGCTGCGGAATCGCTGGGTGGCGGCGAGCGTCCTGCTGTTGACGGCGCTGGCCCTGTCGCTGGCCTTTCTCGGCGCGGCGCCCGGTGGCGACGTCAAGGCGAGCATGCTTAGCGTCACCGTTGCCAGCGTCACCAGTTTGAGCGTCTATCTGGTGCCCCTGATTGCCTTGATGTTGTCCTATGACACCCTGATCGGCGAGTTCGAGCGCGGCACCATGTTGCTGCTTTTGACCTATCCGGTGGCGCGCTGGCAGGTCATCCTGGGCAAGTTCGCCGGTCACATGGGGATCCTGACCCTGGCCATTGTCGGCGGCTATGGCAGCGCCGCCGCGGTGGTGGCGCTGTTCGGCGGCAGCGACGCCGCCGGCTGGCAGGCCTTTGGCGCGATGATCGCCAGTTCGCTGCTCTTGGCCGCCGCCTTCGTGGCACTCGGCACACTGATCAGCTGTCTGGCGGGCGAACGCGCCATGGCGGCCGGCCTGGCGATCGCGCTGTGGCTGGTCATCGTCGTCGTCTACGACCTGTTGCTGCTTGGCGTGCTTTTGGCAGATGCCCAGCAGATCATCGGCGAAGGTGCCTTCGCGCTACTCTTGCTCGTCAACCCGACCGACGCCTTTCGTCTTTTCAACCTGACCGCCTTTGAAGAGGTGCGGCTGGCCAGCGGCTTCGTCGATATCGGCGACAAGGCAGGCATTGGATTGGGGGCAAGCCTCGCGGTGCTCGCCATGTGGTCATTGCTGCCGCTGGCGACGGTCGGTTTCCTCTTCCAACGCAGGGAGCTCTGATCATGGTCGTTTCCGTGAGCCGGCTGCCGTCGCTGATTTTGGTGAACCTCACGCGGCTTGCCGCGGCCGCGCTTCTGCTGCTCGCGGCCTGCGACGGCGATGAGCTGCAAAGCGCGCTACCGCTGCCGCTAGAGCCGGACCGTGAGGCCATGGGCTATTACTGCAGCATGATCGTCGTCGATCATGGCGGGCCCAAGGCACAGGTCTTTTTGACGTCAACGGCCAAGCCGATCTGGTTCACCTCGGTACGCGACGCCATCGCCTTCACGCTGCTGCCGGAAGAGCCGAAGAACGTCGCGGCGATCTATGTCAACGACATGGGGCAGGGACCCTGGGAGCAACCCGCGCCCGGCACCTGGATCGATGCCACGGCGGCCTGGTACGTCATCGGCAGCCGCCGCCGCGGCGGCATGGGAGCGCTGGAAGCGGTTCCCTTCACCGAGCCCGCCGCCGCCGAAACCTTTGCGGCCAGCGAGGGCGGCGAAGTCGTCGCCTATGCGGCGATCCCGCGC
This sequence comes from Kiloniellaceae bacterium, assembly GCA_021776145.1. Classification (GTDB taxonomy): domain Bacteria; phylum Pseudomonadota; class Alphaproteobacteria; order Kiloniellales; family Kiloniellaceae; genus JAJFGM01. Next base: position 5,934 of record JAJFGM010000287.1, read on the forward strand.
GCCTACATTCTGGCGCCGCCCGAGGACGAGGTTTCGGCCGACCCGCTGCCTTCTGTCGGGCGCGGCGAACACGGCTCGGGCGCCATGGACCACATGCAATCCGGACAGACTGCTGAGATGCCGGGCATGGAGCCCGGCCAAACGATGGAGGACGCGCAATGAGCCCGAAAACCTTCAGCCGGCGACGCGTGTTGGCGATCAGCGCCGCCGTCGGCGGTCTCGGTCTGGCGGCTTGGAAGCAAAGCCCGCTGACCCCAACTGTGTGGCTTGGCAATGCATTGGGCGCGCAGGCCTCAATCACCCTCTACGATGACGATCCGGCCCGGGCAGGCCGAATTCTCGATATGGCGGTCGCGGAAATCGCCCGCCTGGAAAAGGTCTTCAGCCTCTACCGCGCGGACTCAGCCCTTTCGCGGCTCAACCGCGACGGTCATCTGTCGGCGCCGCCGCTCGATCTCGTGCGCCTGCTCGGCGAGGCGCGGCGCATCGCGGCTGCCACGGACGGCGCCTTCGATATCACCGTGCAGCCGCTGTGGCAGCTCTATGCCCGGCATTTCCGGGACCCCGCCGCATCGCCGCAAGGACCATCGCCACAGGACATCGAGCAGGCGCTGACTCTCGTCGACTTCCGGGGCGTCGAAGCCGCACCCGGGCGCATCGGCTTTTCCCGGCCGGGCATGGCGGTCACCCTGAACGGCATCGCCCAGGGCTACATCACCGATCGAGTGGCCGAGTTGATGCGCGGCCAGGGTGTCGGGGACGTGCTGGTCGATCTCGGCGAAATCCGCGCCCTGGGACAGCGTCACGACGGCACGGCCTGGCGGGTCGGCATCGCCGATCCGCTGCACGACGGCGAGATCCTCGAGACCATGGCCTTGCGAAACGGCGCGCTGGCCACTTCTGCGGGTAGGGGAAGCCGCTTCGATCTGGCGGGACGGCATCACCACCTTTTCGATCCGCGATCGGGACGCAGCAGTGGTCTTTATGCCAGCGTGTCAGTCGCGGCGCCGCGCACCACCACCGCCGATGCCCTCTCCACCGCCTTTTCCAGCATGCGGCTTGCCGAGATTGCCGCGTCGCGGCCGCAGCTTGGCGACTTCAATGGCTTTGTCGTCCACAAGGACGGCACCAAGGCGCGGCTGGGGTAAGGGGCCGCGGCCGCAGCTCTGTTCGCCCAGATGCCGCGCGCTGCGCTGGACCACATGAAAACCCTTGAAGTGGTGTGCCTTGCCGGGCCAAATCTCATGTGTTATGGTATTTTAATTAAACATTTAATTAGTGAAATGATGAACCTAACATCCAATGAGACCCACGCCGCCGAAGCTCCGCAAAAACCGGATTCGGCGATCCAGGCGCGCAGACGCGACGACCTGATCGAGGCGACCATCGACACGATCGCCGAACACGGTCTGTCGAACCTGACACTCAGCAAGGTGGCCGGCCGCGCCGGCTTGACTGGGGCCATGATCAATTTCCACTTCAACTCGAAAGAGGCCTTGCTGGCGGCGACCCTCAATCGTCTTTACGAGGAGTATGCGACCGCTGTCGAGGCGGCGATGCGCGCGCGAGATACGGATCCCTGCGCCGCCCTGCAGGCCCTGGTTGAGAGGCACTTCGATGCTCGCTTGGCCGATCCACGGAAGATTGCCGTCTGGTATGCCTTTTGGGGTGAAGCCAGTGCCCGCAGCGACTATATGGCGATCTGCGGCAGTCGCGACCGCGACGAAGACGCGTTGATGCGCGCGCTGTGCCGCGATGTCGTCGACCGCGATGGCTACGACGCGGTGGTGCCCGATGCCATCGCCGCGGGCCTCAGCGGTATTCTCGAGGAGAGCTGGCAGTCGTTCCTGATCGACGACAGCGCCGCCGCGCGCCAAGCCCGACGCAAGACCTGCGACGATTTCCTGCGCAGCGTCTTTCCGCGCAGTTTCCCGCTCGATACCCAGTCGCGGCCAGCAGCCGCGGCCAACAACGAGACGGCGCCGCTCGATGACAAGATTTGGGACCGCCGCATGCTGGCGCCCTGGACCTACACTTCAGCCGAGTTCACCGAGCTGGAAAAACAGGAGCTTTTTCACCAGCGCTGGCTGCTGGTCGGGCATATCAACGAGGCGCCGAATCCCGGCGATTTCCTGACCTTCGACGCGGTCGATGAGCGCGCCCTCGTCATACGCGGCAAGGACGGCTGCCTGCGCGCGTTTCATAACCTCTGCCGGCATCGTGCCTCGAAGGTTCTCGCCGAGCGACGGGGGACCTGCAAGAGTGCGATCGTCTGTCCATTCCACGGCTGGTCCTACAATCTCGACGGCGGGCTGAAGCGCATTCCGGCGGCCGAGACCTTCGGCGACCTCGACACCTCGAAGCTGAGCCTGAAGGGCCTCGACCTGGAGATTTGGCAGGGGTTCATCTTCATCCGATTCGGCGGCGCGGGACCGAGCGCGGCCGAACATTTGGCGCCTGCCTTCGAGGAGCTGGCACCCTACCGCCTGCCCGAGTTGCAACCCTTCGGTCGATACTATCAGTACGAACTGGGGCTCGACTGGAAGACGGTGATGGACGTCGATAACGAGGGCTATCATGTGCCCATGGCCCACCCGGGGCTGCATCGGCTCGTCGGCCGGAGCTATTACGACGAGGTCCTGACAGCCGATGTCGGACGTTCCTTTTCGGTGTTGCGCGACAAGATCTCGCGGAACTGGGGCGAGGGTCTGTACCAGAAGATCCTGCCGGAGGTTTCGCATCTTCCCGAGAGCCACCGACGGGCCTGGCTCTATTTTGGCTATCTGCCCAATCTATCGCTGGCCTTTTATCCCGACATGATCGAGTTCTTTCAGGCCTTTCCCATCGCTCCCGGGCGCAGTCTGATACGCGGTCGCGCCTATGCCCTGCCGAGCCAGGATCGCGCCATGCGCGCCGCCCGCTATCTCAATGGGCGCATCAACAAGCAGGTGATGGACGAAGATCAGGACGTCGCCCGCTGGTCGGCCGCCGGCATGCAGTCCAGCGGTTTCCAGGGTGCCATCCTGTCGGATAAGGAAAAGGGCGTGCGCGCCCTGCACGATCTTATCCGCGAGACGATCCCGGTGGCGCGGCTCGACCGGGCGCCAGCTTTGGGAAGCGTCGCTGAAGAGAATCGCCGATTGCGACGCTAAAGTGCGGGGTGTCGGTTACTCCTCGCTGGTTGAGCGCGGGCCCGGCATTGGCCCCCTAAACAGCTTGGTCAGTGGTCCTTGGCCAGCGCCGTGATCCTCGCTTAGACTCGAACGAAGTTCGGCGGATGAGAGGCCGATTTTTGGGTGAGGGGAGGAGGGAGCATGTCGGAAAAGGAAGTCGTCAAGACGACTTGCCCGCGCGACTGCTACGACAGCTGCGGCATCGCCGTCATCAAGCGCGATGGCAAGGTGCGCAAGGTGCTGGGCGATCCCGAGCATCCGGTCAGCCGCGGCGCGCTCTGCGGCAAGTGCGCGCTGGCCTACAACGGCGTCTGGCGCGACCCGCAAGCGCGCCTGTCGCAGCCGCTGCGCCGCAGCGGCGCCAAGGGCGCGGGGTCCTTCGAGAAGATCACCTGGGACACCGCCCTGGCCGAGATCGCGGTGCGCCTGAAGGCCGAAGCCGACAGGCCCGAGCGCGTCCTGCACACCCACTACACCGGCACCTGCTCGCACATTGCCGGCGACTTTCCCATGCGCTTTTTCAATCGCTACGGGGCGACGGAAGTCGACCCCGACAGCATCTGCAATGCCGCCGGGCACGTCGCCCTCGGCTACCTCTACGGCACCTCGTTGCGCGGCTTCGATCCCAAGACGGCGGCCGACAGCGCCTGTATCGTGGTCTGGGGCGCCAACCCCTCGGCTTCGGCGCCACACGCACACAAACATTGGTTGCCGGAGTCCCCGGCCAAGGTCGTCGTCGTCGATCCCGTGCGCCACGCCACGGCCGCCGCCGCCGACCTGCACCTGCAATTGCGTCCCGGCAGCGACGCGGCACTCGCCTTCGCGCTGCTCCACCAGCTCAGGCGCCTGGGCGCCTGTGACGAGGACTTCCTCGCCGCGCATGCACTCGGCTGGGACGAACTCCTGCCGTTGATCGAGACCTGCACGGCGGAATGGGGCGCGGCGCAAACCGGCGTTCCGGCCGCCGACATCGAACGGGCCGCCACGCTCTACGCCGCCGGGCCGGCGCTGCTCTGGCTTGGCCAGGGGCTGCAGCGCCAGCGCGGCGGCGGCAACGTCATGCGCGCGGCGGGGCTGCTGCCGGCGGCGACGGGCAACATCGGCAAGCCGGGTGCCGGCATCTACTACCTCAACGGCGGCGGGCCGCGCCGCATCGATGGCGACTACGTCGCCGCGCCGCAGCTGCGCCGCCATGAGACGCCTTCGATCAGCCACATGGATCTGGCCGCGGCGCTCGAGGACCCGGCCCGCGCCACCGTCCTCTTCTCGTGGAACATGAACGTTGCCGCCTCGGGCCCGCAGCAGGCACGCCTGAAACGCGCCCTGGCGCGCGACGACCTCTTCACCGTGGTCATCGACCTCTTTCACACCGATACGGCGGAACTGGCCGATATCATCCTGCCGGCGGCGAGTTTTTTGGAGTTCGACGATCTGGTGACGAGCTACTTCCACTTCACCGTCTCGGCCCAGGTCAAAGTCGATGAATCGCCCAGCGCTGCCCTGCCAAACCAGGAGATTTTTCGCCGCCTGTCCCGGGCCATGGGCTACGAGGAACCGGAACTCCAGGAAAACGACGCGTCGATCATCGCGACGCTGCTGAAGCGCAGCGGCCTCGGTTTCGATTTCACCGAGCTCAAGTCCAAGGGCACTATCGATCCCTGGCCGGAGGCGCCGCGCATCCAGTTCGAGGACCTGGTCTTTCCGACCCCCTCGGGCAAGATCGAGATCGCCTCGGAAGCGGCGGCGGTCGACGGTCATCCGCGCTTGCCTCAGCCCTTCGCCGATGCGCCCGCCGAATGCGGTCGCTTGCGCCTGCTGTCGCCGGCCGGTCCCTGGCTGATGAACGACAGCTACGGCAATGATCCCGGTATCCGCGATCAACTCGGCCCGGCTAGCCTCACCCTCAATCCGACCGACGCCAAAGAACTGGGGATCGCCGCCGGCGCCGCCGTCGAACTCAGCAATGCCACCGGGCGCCTGCGTCTGACGGCCGCGATCTCCGATATCGTCCCGCCCGGCACGGTGCTCTCGCACAAGGGCCGTTGGTCCCGCTTCGAGGCCGAGCATGCCAACGTCAATTGCCTCAACCCCGGCGAAGCCTCGGACATGGGAGAAAGTTCGGCCGTGCACAGCGTCGAGGTCGGAGTGAGAGTGATCGCTGTATCCTAAAAACTGGCGCTTTCGGGTTAGCCTTGTATCAATTCGCCAGCGTCCAAATGTCGATGGCCTGGGCGACGCCGCGGATGGCCTGCGGCGTGCGTTGTTGCTCCAGGCCGGTGAAGTCGGCGTCTTGCCGTTCCGCTTCGCCTTGCGCCTGGGTGACCAGGGCGTCGCTGGCGATCAGGGCGACGTTAAGGTCGCGGGTCAGGGCCTCGAGGCGGCTGGCGATGTTGACGCTGCTGCCAATGACGGCGAACTCCAGGCAGTTGCCGCCGATGTCGCCGAGCACGACGGGGCCATAGTGCAGGCCGAGGCCGGCGCGGATCGGGGTTTCGCCACGGGCCGCGCGTTCGGCGTTCCATTCGCCGAGCGCGGTGATCATGGCGCGGGCGCAGCGCAGGGCGTTGCCGGCGTCGTTGGGGCTGGTCGTCGGCGTTCCAAAGGTCGCCATCAGCCCGTCGCCGAGATACTTGTCGAGGGTGCCGTGGTGGCGGAAGATTTCCGCTTCCATGCGGGCGTGGAAGCCGCGCAGGGTGGCGATGACCCGCTCGGGCGCGGTGGCGTCTGCCAATGCCGTAAAGCCGACGATGTCGACAAAGAGCACGGCGACGTCCTGGGTGCGGATCTGTTTCAGCGGCTCGTCGTTCTGCGATAGTTCCTCGACGACGTTGGGCGAGAAATAGCGCACCAGGTTGGCGCGCTCGCGCTCGACGGCGGCATGCCTGATCAAGAGGTTGCGCGAGCGCCAGCCGGCGAGCGCCAGGATCGAGGCGATGATGAGGAAGAGCACCACTTCCTTGACGCGTTCAGGGAAGTTGACCGAGTTGGGGTCGAGCAGGTTGCCGAGGCCCGGGTAGCTCGAGGCCGCCGCCGCGATGGCATCGCTGAGACCGGGATCCACCAGCGGTTGCCCGGCCATCCACAGCGTGGCGCCGAGCCACAGGCCCGTGGTCCACAAACCCATGGCAATCAACGTGCGCCAGCTATAGGCCAGGGTGGCGCCGGCGAGCAGCACATAGAAATAGATGAAGTTGTCGAGCAGAAAGCGGGTCGGCGGCGGCCAGATGTCTTCGCGCAAGGGATTGGGGGCGATGATGACATAGGTCATCAGCGCCAGGTCGCAGAACATCAGCCAAAGTTCGGGCCGCGAACGCCCGACCCGACCGATCTTCAACTGCGCCAATCCGATCAGCGCAAAGCCGAGCAGGCAGAGGTGGTAGTAGAGAATGTCCCAGGACGGATCGAGATAGATGATCAGGACGCCGATGATGGCGAGGGAAACCCAACGCGCCTTGACGGCCATGCGCAGGCCCTCGCGCTTGTCGTCGGCGAGCGCCTGTTCGACGATTCTGGTGGCGGCCCGCGGCGCCTCGCTTGCGAGCGCCGTGTCGGTGAAATCGGGCGTATTCGCTGCGATGGACATCGTCGGCTTCCCCCTATTGGCTCCGCTTACGTAGGGCTCGTGGTCGCGAAATTCCAGTTGCTCTAACTCTCCGCGTCCTGCGCCAGGAAGCCGCCGGACTGCCGTGCCCAGAGTTCGCTGTAAAGCCCCTTGCGCCGCAGCAGGCCCGCGTGCGTGCCCTCTTCGACGATGCGGCCGCGGTCCATGATGATGAGCCGGTCCATAGCGGCAATGGTCGAGAGGCGATGGGCGATGGCGATCACGGTCTTGCCCTGCATCAGGTTGTAAAGATTTTGCTGGATCGCCGCTTCAACTTCGGAGTCCAGCGCGCTGGTGGCCTCGTCGAGAATCAAAATCGGGGCGTTCTTCAACAGCACGCGGGCGATGGCGATGCGCTGGCGCTGCCCGCCGGAGAGCTTGACGCCGCGTTCGCCGACATGGGCGTCGTAGCCGCGGCGGCCCTTGAGGTCCTCGAGATCGGCGATGAATTCGTCGGCATGCGCTTTCCTGGCGGCGGCCTTGACCTCTTCCAGGCTGCGCTCGGGGTTGCCGTAACGGATGTTGTCGAGGACCGAGCGGTGCAGCAGCGAGGTGTCCTGGGTGACCATGCCGATCTGCCGCCGCAGGCTGTCCTGGGTGACCTCCGAAACGTCCTGGCCGTCGATCAGTATGCGTCCACCCTCGATGTCATAGAAGCGCAGCAGCAAGCTGACCAGCGTCGACTTGCCGGCGCCGGAGCGCCCGACGATACCGATTTTCTCGCCGGGGCGGATGGTCAGCGAGAGGGCGTCGATGATGCCCTGGCCGACATCGGCGCGGTCCTTGCCGTAATTGAAGTGGATGCCCTCGTAGCGGATTTCGCCGTGTGTTACTTTGAGCCGGTGGGCGTTGGCGGCGTCCCGTACCGAGCCTTCGCGGGCGATGGTCTCGATGCCGTCTTGCACGACGCCGATGTTCTCGAACAGGCCCGAGACTTCCCACAGGATCCACTGCGACATGCCCTGCAGGCGCAGCACCAGGCCCATGGCGAAGGCCATGGCGCCGGCGGTAACGGCGTTGATCTGCCACAGCCAGATCGACAGCCCGGCGACCGAAAAGATCAGCAGCGCGTTCATCATGTTCAGCGTCATGGTCAAAAGCGTGACCAGGCGCATCTGGCGGTGCACGTTATCGAGAAAGACATCCATGCCTTCGCGTGCATAGGCGTCCTCGTGCCCGGCATCGGCAAACATCTTGACGGTGCCGATGTTGCTATAGCTGTCAACGACGCGGCCGGTCACCACCGAGCGGGCATCGGCCTGTTCGAGGGAGAGCTGGCGCAGGCGTGGCACAAAATGCCTCATGGCCAGCATGTAGCCAATAAACCACAAGGCCATCGGCGCGGTCAGCCTGAGGTCGCTGGCGGCGAAGAGCACGACGGCGGCGCTGAAGTAGACGAAGACGTAAAGCAGGACCTCGCTGACCTTCATCACCACTTCGCGCACGCCGAGCGCGGTTTGCATCATCTTGGTGGCGACGCGGCCGGCAAAATCGTTTTGGAAGAATTCCATCGACTGGCGCAGCAGGTAGCGGTGCGCCTGCCAGCGCGTACGCATGGCGAAGTTGCCGAGCAGGCCTTGATGGATGATGCACTCATAGCCGAACTTGAGTGTCGGCAGGACCAGCAGCACGAGGATGCTCATGCCGATCAGACGGAGGCGGTGCTCCGACCAGAAGCTCGCCCGATCGGCGGCGGTCAACCAGTCGACGAGGTTGCCGATGAAAGCGAAAAGCATGACTTCGAGGATGGCGACAACGGCGGCGAAGCAGGAACTGGCGAGGATCAGGCGCCAGAACGGCCGGGCATAGTGAAAGACGAAGGCGCCAAAGCGCGCCGGTGGTTTTTCCGGCGGCGTGGTTGGGAAGGGATCGCTGGTTGTCTCCAACCAGCGGAAGACCTGAGTGATCACGGCGAAGTCTCCGCCTCGGTTCGGGTTCGACAGGCGTAACGCGCGACAGGACGAGAGGGGGCGGGGCTTGGCCGCAGCTTACTCTTTTGGTCCTTGAACCGCAGATCAAGAGCTAAAGGAGGACACCCGAGAACGCCAGACCCGAAACGCCTTTATTTGAGAACCAGCCCCTGGCCGGTGGGGATGTGGACGACGTGACGATCGAACTTCGCGGCCATCTCGTCCATTGCCTTCTTGGCGCCGGGGCACGTACTGAATCCATAGTCGTCACAGACAATGGCGCCGCCGGCGACCAGGCGCGGAAAGAAGAACTCGAAGGAATCGCGGGTCGGCTCGTAGAAGTCGACGTCGATGCTGACCAGACAGAATTGCTTGTCCGCGACTTCGGGGAAGCGCTCCGGGATCCAGCCTTTGTAGAAGCAGGCGCTGGCATGGGACGCGAGATTGGCTTTTGTCTCGTCCAGGGGACTTGCGAACTCGCCGGCCTGGAGGGCCCGCACGCCCTGAGTCTTGGGTGTGTCGTGCTCGGTTGGCTGCGACAGGCCGCTGAAGGAATCGAAAATGTGGTGCGGCCGGTCGTCTTCGAAGGCCGACATGATGACGTGGCTGGAGGCGCCGCCCAGGGCGCCGCATTCGGCGGTTTCGCCGGGCAGGCGGCGCAGGTCGCGCGCCAGGTTGTAGAGGAAGAACTGGCGCTCTTTGACGCGCGGATACTTCGCCTGGAAGCTCTGCATGAGGGCCAGGAATTCGCGGTCGTTCTGCCAGTTCGTGTGCTTGTTGTAGATTCGCATATCCAGCCACTTGGCGAGCTGGTTCATGACGTAGAAAGCGAAATCGCGCTTTTCGTGGGGCGCGCCGGTCAAGGACCGATAGCCGTAGCGCGCGAGTTTTTGAAACTGCACTTTGTCGAATTCCCCCAGTCGCGTGAGCACTCGTGTTTGGCAGGAATTCAAAAGCGTCGCAAGCGCCATTTAGGCGCGCACGGCAGGAACGCGAAACCTTCAGGACGTGACCTTGAGGGTGTCGGTTGCCGCCATCTGCATGTCTTTCTCGCGCTGCTTTTGCTGCCGCAGCATCAGCCAGCCGGCGAGGAAGACGGCAATCGCGACGATCACGATGATGATGGTCGCCAGGGCATTGATATCGGGCCGCAGTCCCAGCCGCACCCGAGAGTAGATCAGCATCGGCAGGGTGTTGGAGCCTGGACCGGAGACGAAGCTGGCGATGACCAGGTCGTCGAGCGACAGGGTGAAGGCCAGCAGCCAGCCGGCCACCATGCCGGGCGCCAGGATCGGCAAGGTGATGTCGAGCAGCACGCGGAACGGCCGGGCGCCGAGGTCGAGGGCGGCGTCTTCGAGCGACTGGTCGATGCCGGCGAGGCGGGATTGGATGATCACCGCCACATAGGCCATTGAAAAGGTGATATGGGCGATGGTTATTGTCGCCATACCGCGTTCGGCGGGCCACCCGATAAGGTCGCCGAGTGTGATGAACAGCAGCAACAACGACAGTCCGGTGATCACTTCCGGCATGACCAGAGGTGCCGCGATCATGCCGCTGAAAAGCAACCGGCCCTTGAAGCGCCCGAAGCGCACCAGCGCCAACCCCGCCATGGTGCCGAGCAGCGTTGCGAAACTTGCATTGAGGATCGCGATCTTGAAGCTGAGAATCAGTGAGGCCCAGACATCTTCGCTTTCGAACAGCACAACATACCAGCGCAGCGAGAATCCACCCCAGACCGGCACCAGTTTGGAGTAGTTGAAGGAATAGACGATCAACAGGATGATCGGGATGTAGAGGAACGCCATGCCGAAGCACAGCGCGGAGAACAGGAAGGTGGAGCGCTTCTTACCCACGGCTCACGCCTCCGTCTCCTTGGATTGGATGTGCTGATAGACCATCATCGGCAGGACCAGCAGCAGTAAAAGCACGATCGCCACCGCCGAGGCCACCGGCCAGTCGTGGTTGGCGTTGAACTCGTTGTAGAGGACGCGCCCGATCATCAGCACGTTGCCGCCGCCCAGAAGATCGGGAATGACGAACTCGCCGGTCGCCGGGATGAAGACCAGCAGGGATCCGGCGATGATGCCGGGCATGGTCAACGGCAGGGTGACGGTGCGGAACGTGGTGAATGGGCGGGCGCCTAGATCGGCGGCCGCTTCGTGGAGCGCCATGTCAAGCTTTTCCATATTGGCGTAGAGCGGCAGAATCATGAAGGGCACGTAGGAATAGACGATGCCGACGTAGACCGCGAATTCCGAGTACATCATGCGAATGGGCTCGTCGATCACACCGAGCCAGATCAGGAAGTTGTTAATGGTTCCCTGATCCGCCAGTAGCCCCATCCAGGCGTAGACGCGCAAAAGGAATGATGTCCAGAACGGCAGGATCACCAGCAGCAAAAGGATGTTCTTGGCGGTTGGCTGTGCCCGCACGATGCCATAGGCGATCGGGTAGCCGACGAGCAGACAGAGTATCGTCGATATGGTCGAGATCTTCAGGGAGTTGACATAGGTCTTTACATAAAGGTCGTCTTCCCAGAGGTAGCTGTAGTTCTCGAAAATCAGCCGAATGGTCAACAGCCCGTCTTCGGTGAACTCGATCAGGGGCGAGAATGGCGGGATTGCGATGAGCGATTCCGCCAGGCTGATCTTGAGAACGATGAAGAAGGGCGCGAGGAAGAAAAGCAACAGCCAGAAATAGGGAACGAAGACGATGACGGTTTGCCAGGCTGTTTGCAGCCTGGCGATCATTTCGGTCGTGAAGGAGCGAACCTCTAGGTCACTTTTGCCGTCCGGCTCGCCAAGACTGGAGGATCTGTCGCTCATTTCGTCAGGACCACCGCGCTGGAGGGCTCCCAGCTGAGGTGGACTTCATCCTCCCAGTCGACGGCGTGCCGGCCCGACATCGGACGCCGCTGATTGGGCGAGGTCACATCGACGATCCGGCCGTTTTCCAGTTTCACCCTGTAGGTCGAGAAATTGCCGAGGTATCCGATATCGTGGACTCTGCCCGTCATTTGGTTGGGGCCGGACGGCACGTCGAGATCGTTTGAAAGGACGATCTTCTCCGGGCGAACCGCAACCCAGACTTCGGCGTTTTTGTGGAGCGACATGCCGTGGTCGATGTAGAACTCGGTGTCGTGATCCTTGGCGCGAACCACGACGTGATCGGCGCCGTCTTCCGTCACCCGGCCAGCGAACATGTTCGCCGAGCCGATGAAATTGGCGACGAAACGGGTTTCCGGAAACTCGTAGATTTCGGTCGGTGTGCCGATCTGCGCGAACTTGCCTTCATCCATGACCGCTATTCGGGTCGAGAGGATCATCGCCTCTTCCTGGT
>JAJFGM010000288.1 GCA_021776145.1 Kiloniellaceae bacterium
CGCGGCGAGGGCGTTTACGTCTGGGACGACGAAGGTACCAAATACCTGGAAGGCCTGGCCGGTTTGTGGTGCGTCTCGCTTGGCTTCAGCGAACCGCGGCTGACCGCCGCGGCGACGAAACAGCTGGAGGTGCTGCCCTTCTGCCACAGTTTCGCCCACCGTGCCTCGATGCCAGTGATCGAGCTGGCCGAGAAGCTTATCGGCATTGCTCCAGAGCCGATGACCAAGGCATTTTTTGTCAACTCCGGATCCGAAGCCATCGACGCCGCCATCAAGTTCGTCTGGTACTACAACAACGGCCTCGACCGGCCGGAGAAGAAGAAGATTATCTCGCGCAAGCGCGGTTATCACGGCGTTACCGTGGCCGGCGCCTCGCTCACCGCCATGCCGATACAACAGACCGGTTGGGATCTGCCGATCGAGCGCGTCCTGCACACCGAGACACCCTGCTACTATCGCTTCGGCAAGGAGGGCGAAAGCGAGGAGGCCTTCGCCAGCCGCCTGGCCGAAGAGCTTGAGACGTTGATCCTGGAGGAGGGACCGGAGACGGTCGCCGCATTCTTCGCCGAGCCCGTGATGGGCGCCGGCGGTGTCATCCTTCCGCCGGCGACGTACTTTGAGAAGGTCCAGGCCATCCTCAAGCGGCATGACGTGCTTTTCATCGCCGACGAAGTGATCTGCGGCTTCGGGCGCACCGGCAACATGTGGGGCTGTCAGACCTATGCCTTGCGCCCCGATATGGTGACCTGCGCCAAGCAACTGTCCTCGGGTTACCTGCCGATTGCCGCGGTCATGGTCTCGGACACGGTCTATCAGGCCTTTGTCGAGCAGAGCCGCCGCCTCGGCGTCTTTGGCACCGGCCATACCTATGGCGGACATCCCGTGGCGGCGGCCGTGGCAGTGGAGACCCTGCGTATCTACGAGGACGACGATATCATCGGCCACGTGCGCGGCGTTACACCACGCTTCCAACAGCGCCTGAGGGCCCTGGGCGAGCATGAACTGGTCGGCAATACCCGAGGTGTCGGCCTGATCGGCGGTATCGAGATCGTCGCCGACAAGGCCAGCCGGGAAAGCTTCCCCGCCAGCCGCAAGGCCGCCCAGCTGGTACACGACAAGACCCTGGCCGAGGGCGTCATGCTGCGCCCGCTGCCCAGCGATTCCATCGGCATCTGCCCGCCGCTGATCATCAAGGAACACGAGATCGACCGGATCTTCGATGCCTTGAGCAGCGGTCTCGATGCCGCGGCGGCGGAGTTACGCTAGAGCGCGCATGCGGCGGCGACCGAGAAGAAGCCAGAAGGCGATCGACATGTTCAGCAGGTTCCAGGCGATGCCGTTGAGAAAGGCGGCTTGGTAGGAGCCTGTCAGGTCGTAGATCTCGCCCGACATCCAGCCGCCGATGGCCATACCAGCGACCGTTGCCATGAGCACGAGACTTACGCGCTGTCCGGCCTCGCGCGCCGGGAAGTACTCGCGCACCACCAGGGCGTAGCTCGGTACGATGCCGCCTTGCGACAGGCCGAAGATCGCCGAGACGATGTATAGCGACATCAACCCGTCGAACGGCAGATAAAATAAGAGGGCAAGGCACTGCAGGCTGGAGCCGAGCATCAGCGTCGCGACGCCGCCGATGCGGTCGGCGATGAAGCCCGAGGCAAGCCGGCTGACAACACCGAGGCCCAGCATCAGCGATAGCATCTCGGCGCCGCGCGCCACGCCGAATCCGAGATCGCCGCAATAGGCGACGATATGGACCTGAGGCATCGACATGGCGATACAACAGGCCAAACCGGCGAGGACCAACAAGGCCTGCAGGGCTCTCGGTGACAACCGCGTAGCGCCTTGGCCCTGCCTGGCCCTAGCCGGCGCTTGATCGTCTTCGAGCGGCGGTGGGCGGCGCAGGACGAAGGCGAGGGGCAGCATGGTGACAATGACGAACAGGGCGATACCAAGATGTGCCTGGCGCCACCCGACGGCCTCCACCGCGTATTGCAGGATTGGCGGCCAGATCGTGCCGGCCAGGTAGTTGCCGCTGGCGACGACGGCCACCGCGACACCGCGACGGCGGACGAACCACAACGACACATCGGCCACCAACGGACCGAACGTGGCCGAACTCCCGAGCATGCCGATGATCAGCGCCTGCGCCAGAATGAAGTGCCATAGGCTGGTCGCCTGTGCCGCCAGGACATACCCGACAGCCAGCATGCAGGCGCCGATGACAACAGGCCAAACGATGCCGAACCGGTCCGCTAGGCGACCCATGATCACGCCGCCAAAGGCAAAACCGAACATGGTGGCGCTATAGGGCAGGGAAGCGCCGCCGCGATCGACGCCGAATTCGGCCTCGATCACCGGCAAAATCACCACCACCGACCAGAGGCCGACGCCACCGATAGTGCTAAGGCCGAGCGCCGCTGTAAGGCGTAGCCAGGCATGCGGGCCGTCGGGCCGTTGCGCGGCCGGGCGGTCCGCGGCGGGCATCGCGGCGTTATCGGTCATCTTGTTCGCTTTCCAGGGATCACTTCGATCCAGCCCCTCTTAGCCGCGAAAGATTGGGGTGGCCAGAACCAAAACACGGCCTCGGGACCGGTCCACTCGCTCAACCGGTGCTGCGCGGTATAGGCTCTAAAGGAGAGCACGGCCAAGTCCGAGCAGCGATAACACCATCAGCAGGATCAGGGTGAAACGACGAAAGGAGCCGGGCGCGGCGTTGAGGAAGTGACGATTGCCGATGGCGACGCCGGCAACCATGGGCCCGAGAAAAATACCGCTGCGCAGGAGCACCTCGAAGCCGATCAGTCCCTGGTAGGTGTAGACGACCGTACCGTAGGCGTTGATGAGCAGCAGATAGACGATCAAGGTTGCGCGTGCCACGGCCGCTTCGGCGGCAATTGAAAGCAGGAAAATAACCAGCGGCAAGCCGCCAAGGGCGGCAACGCCGTTCGCCACTCCGGAAACGCCGCCGGCGGCGAGAATGGCGCGCCAGCCCGGTTGGCCGCGGTAGCTGTAACCGATCCACAACAGGCCGCAGGCCGCGAGCACCAGCAGCGAAATGGCGATGCGCATGGGGTCGGGCGGCACAACCGCCAAGATGGTGACCCCGATCGGTGTACCGAGCGCGGCGCCCAACAACAGCCAGCCCATCGACGGCCAGGCAACGTAGCGCCATACCTTGCGCGCCATGACGGCGCTGGCGGCAAGTTCCATCAACAAAGCGATGGGCACGACCTCGGCCGGGCTCAGCACCAGGGAGAGTGAAGTCACCAACAGCGCGGCGAGGCCAAAGCCGCTATAGCCACGCACGACCGAGGCGAGGAAAACCACAATCAGGCAATAGAGCAGGGGACCGAGCGCCAGTCCGGCGTAAAGGGTCACGGAAAGTTGCATGGTTCGGCCCTATGGAAGTCGGCCAAAGACGGCGATACGGCAGGCCGAGCGGCCGCGCGAATGGCAGCAGCGACAAGGCGGAATCATAGACCGGCTCGAAGCGCCGTCAAGTCACGACTCGGCCAGGGCGCAAGCCATTCACAGGCCAAAGCGCATGCCATTCAACGGCGAATGGTCACGCCTTTCGGCATTGCCATGGGCGTCGGCTATATTCGCCAAGCACCGCTTGTGGCATGACGTTCCGGCCATTAGTGTTGCCGTTTCTGGCACATCAGCAATATGGGAAATGAAGGCATGACGAAGGTTGCATTCCTCGGCCTCGGGGTCATGGGTTATCCGATGGCCGGTCATCTGGCGGCCGGCGGCCACGACGTCGCCGTCTACAACCGCTCCGCCGCCAAAGCCGCGCAATGGACCGCCCAACATGGCGGCACGAGCGCCGCGACGCCGCGAGAAGCGGCCGCCGGCGCCGAGATGGTCTTCACCTGTGTCGGCAACGACGACGATCTGCGTTCGGTCGTCCTTGGCGACAACGGCGCCTTTGCCGGCATGGCCGAGGGCACGGTCTTCATCGATAACACCACGGCCTCCGCTGATGTCGCGCGGGAACTTGCCGCGACCGGCGCCGAGCGTGGCATCGCCTTCATCGACGCACCCGTATCCGGCGGACAGGCCGGCGCCGAAAACGGCGTCTTGACGGTCATGTGCGGCGGTGACGAGGCCGCCTTTGGCCGGGCGCAACCGGTCATGGACTGCTATGCCCGCGCCGTGACCTTGATGGGCGCTTCAGGCGCCGGACAATTGACCAAGATGGTCAATCAAATCTGCATCGCCGGCCTGGTCCAGGGCTTGGCCGAAGGCCTCAATTTCGGGCAGAAATCCGGCCTCGATATGGAAAAGGTGATCGACGTCATTTCCAAGGGGGCGGCCGGATCCTGGCAGATGGAAAACCGCGGGTCGACCATGTGCAAAGGCGAGTTCGAGTTTGGTTTCGCCGTCGATTGGATGCGCAAGGATCTTGGCATCTGCTTTGCCGAGGCCAACAACAACGGGGCCCGCCTACCGGTCGCGCATCTGGTCGACCAGTTCTACGCCCAGGTCCAGGCCCGCGGCGGCAAACGTTGGGATACCTCGAGCCTCATGCATCTCCTGGCCAATGATTGAACAAAAAGGGTTCGCGCGATCACCGGAACAGGCGGCGGGGCAGGCAGTCCCGCCATCTCGGCGAACCGCTTCTTCTAAGATTCGACTCGAAGTGATAAATTTATATTGATCAATTATTTAATAACTATTTTTCATGCTTCTTGGCAGCATTCCAGGCGGCTTCCATACGTTCCAGGCTGATTCCTTCGAGATCACCTTCAAAAGCCGATTCAACCTGCCGAAAACGCCGCTCGAACTTGGCATTGCAGCGGCGCAATGCGGCTTCCGGGTCGACGCGCAGATGACGCGCCAGATTGGCGACGACAAAGAGCAGATCGCCAACTTCGTCCTCCAACCGTTCATGTGTTGTATCGCCCGACAATTCTGATTTTATTTCAGATAGTTCCTCATCGACCTTATCAAAGACCTGCGCCACTTCCGGCCAGTCGAATCCGACCCTTGCGGCGCGTTTCTGCAGCTTTTCGGCCCGCGTCAAACCCGGCAGGCCACGGGCAACGCCATCAAGCGCGCCCGGCACAGCGCCATTGTTTGCCTTGGCGACCCGTTCGGCGGCCTTCTGATCCTCCCAGGCCAGGGTCTGGGCGGCGGCTCCAGAAACCGTTTGGTCGGCGAAAACATGCGGGTGGCGCCGCACCATCTTTGCTGAAATTTCCGCCGCGACCTCCGCAAAACCGAAATGACCGGCTTCCTCGGCCATACGGGCGTGGTAAACAACCTGCAACAGGAGATCGCCCAATTCTTCCTTGAGCGCAGGCATGTCGTTTTGCTCGATGGCGTCGGCGACCTCGTAGGCTTCTTCAATGGTGTAGGGCGCGATGCTGCGAAACGTTTGTTCAAGATCCCAGGGGCAGCCGCCGTCGGGCGCCCGCAACGCGGCCATGACGTACAGCAGACGGTCGATTGGCGCGAGATCGTCGGCGGGTGGGTTTTTCATGGCCGCGAGCATACAGAAGCACGTGCGTGCTCGCCAGAGCCGGGCCAGGCGTGCTAACAGCCAGGCGCACGAGCAGACCG
>JAJFGM010000289.1 GCA_021776145.1 Kiloniellaceae bacterium
TCAGTGGCAGTTGTTCGACCAGGGGGCCGGCGAGGGTGGCAAAGGTGTCGCCATCGTCGCTTTGCGGAATCGTGGCGGCCAGGTCGCCACCGGCCAGATCGACTTCGGTGGCGAAAAGACGGAAGAGTTCGCTTTCGCTGACACGATGCGTCTGGCGAAGCATGCCTTCGAGCCAGGTCGAGAGAACTTCGGCGCGTCCGCTGGCCAGAATCCGCAAGCGATTCTCGACGCTTTCGAGGAGTTCACCGCGTTTGGCGCCGATGGTTAAACTGGGGATCAGGATCGCCGCAGCGACGACCACCGCAATGACGACACCGCCCCAGGTCAAGGCGCGAACGCGCGAGGGCCGGGCCACCTCTGGATGGGCCGCGGAGGTGGGGAACTCCGCTTCGACTGGCAAGGTATTATTTGGCATCGATTCTAACTCTCGAATAATCGGATTAGGGGATGAAGGTTCGGTTACGGAGACTCTAGCTGCGGATATGTGCCCATCGTGTTTTTTCGTTCATCGAATATTGCGGGATGTAGTGCTTATACTTCGAGTGGGACAAAATCACATCCGAAAGGCTATCCAGTATCAAGATGTCGTTGTTGGTGTAGACGGCCAGCACGGCGTGGCCGATGTTGCGGATGCGGTCGAGCAGGATCACAACGCGCAGTTCATTGCTGGTGAAGCCGAGTTCGCGCAGCACGAAGAACTTGGCGATGGAATAGTCTTCGCAATCGCCGGATCGGCGCATGAACTCCTGGGGACTGGCCCAGTACTCGCTGGTGCCGTAGATTTCCTGGTCGAACTTGTAGGGCCAGCGGTTGAAGAAGCGGTTGACCATGTCGAGCTGCCGCACCCGGCTCTGGCCGCGTGCCTGGAGGATGATCTGACGCCAGGATTTCTGACCCGGCGTGGCGCACTTCTGGTCGCTGGCGAGGCAAAGGTCGAAGGCGATTTTCTGGCTCCGCATTTCTTTCAGGACCCGCGCCCATTGCGGCAGGGCGCTAAAGGAGTTCGAGGCAATCTCGGTGGTGCCGAAGACACCGGTGGCCGGTGCGTCCAGGGACTTGAGGATGTCTTTCAG
This sequence comes from Kiloniellaceae bacterium, assembly GCA_021776145.1. GTDB lineage: Bacteria > Pseudomonadota > Alphaproteobacteria > Kiloniellales > Kiloniellaceae > JAJFGM01. The sequence continues at coordinate 1,074 of JAJFGM010000289.1, forward strand.
GCTCTGCGCCTGCGTGATACCTGCGCTTCCGCTCAAGGCCGCGCTGCAGGCTGCCGCCGCGCCGCAAAGCCGAACAGACTTCTTGAGAAAAGAACGCCGATCCAAATCGGAAACCCTCGGTCCTGGCCACCGGTCTAGGGGGCGGTGGCAGAGCCGCCAAGGATCGCCAATCAGGCTTAATGAATCATTGCGCTGATGGTCGGATTCGGGTGTCGAGGGAAGAACTGCAAGAGAAAGTGAGCGACGAAGGGCAAACCGGCCATGTCGGGTCGCGTCGCCGACCTGCTGCGCGGACTTTGTCTCGAATGCCCGTGGCGCGCGACGTCAGCGTTCCTTGAGCGCGCGGTCGCGCGCTTTGAGGATCGGTTTCATCAGATAATCGAGCACGGTCTTCTTGCCGGTGAGGATTTCCGCCGTCGCCGTCATGCCCGGGATGATTGGCAATTCCGCGCCCTGATGTTTGATGACATTGACGTCGGTACGCAGGTAGACGCGGTAGAAGCTCTCGCCGTTCTCGTCCTTGATGGTGTCGGCGCTTATCGTCTCCAACCGCGCCTTGAGGCCGCCGTAAACCGAAAAATCATAAGCCGAGACCTTGATGGTGGCCATCTGGCCCGGCCGTAGAAAAGCGATATCGGCAGGCCGCACCTCAGCCTCGACCAGCAGAGTGTCGTCGAGCGGGACAATTTCGATGATGTCGGCGCCGGGCGAAATGACGCCTCCAATGGTGTTGTATTTGAGCTCCTTGACCGTGCCGCGGACCAGCGAGCGCACTTCGGTCCGGGTCACGCGGTCCTCGCCGGCAAAGAGCGTCTGACTGAGCGAGCTAAGTTCCGTACGTACGCGGTTCAGTTCGTCGGAAACCTCGGCGCGGGTGGTCAGGACCATTTCTTCGACCCTCTGCATGGCTTCCTCGAAGGCCGTCGTGAGGCGCGGGATGCCTTTCTTGATGGTGCGGATCTCGCCCTCGAGATCGGCGACCTGCCGCTGCATGCGGATGAGGTCGAGTTTCGGCAGCACACCTTTCTCGACCAACGGCTGGGTGATGCCGAGTTCCTCTTTCGCCAGTTTCAGACTGCGCTCAAGCTGATTGCGGCGGCTGATCAGTTCCTCGATTTCCTGGCTGCGCTGGCGGGCCTGGGAGTCGAGCACCGAGATTTGCGCATTGAGTTGGCGCCTGCGGGCGTTGAACAGGCGTTTCTGGCCGGCGACTTCCGCGGCGGCGCCCTGTTTTGCCTCTTCCGGGAAAGATACCTCGTCGGCTTGGTTCAACTCGGCATCGAGCCGCGCTTCCGTTGCCTTCAAGGCCAGGTACTGGCCGCGGATGTCTTCGTAACTGGCTTTTGCGGCGGTGTTGTCGATACGCACTAGGATGGCGCCTTCCTCGACGATGTCGCCTTCGCGGACCAAAATGTCGGCAAGAATGCCGCCTTCCAGATTCTGAATGACCTGGGTCTTGCTCGAAGGAATGACCTTGCCTTCGCCGCGGGTCACTTCGTCGAGCATGGCAAACTGCGACCACGCCCCCATGACGACAAAGAAGACAAAGATCATGATCGTCAGAAGATAGGCGAAGCGGCGGCCACGACGGCGCGACGCGCGATGCATTTGCGGCATGAAGTCGAGGTCGTTATCTGAAAAAACGCCTGGGTTCGACATCAGATAGAAGTCCTTCCGGGGGTGACGCGGCTGACGCCTCGCGGTGCCGCCTTGTTCTCTTGTCTGGCTTCGTGCTTGGTCGCGCTGCGCATCGATCAGCCCGTGGCGGCGCGAATTTGGCCCTTCTTGAGGGCGTTCAAGACATCTTCCTTTGGGCCGTCCGCGACAATGCGTCCGCTGTCGACGATGATCAGGCGGTCGACCAGCGACAGCAGGGATGATCGGTGGGTGATCAACACCAGGCTCTTGCCCGGCAGGATCTGACTGAGGCGGTTCTTGAAGGCCGCTTCCGATGAGTTGTCCATATGGCTGGTCGGTTCGTCGAGGAGAATCACCGGCGGATCGAGCAACAATGCCCGGGCGATAACAATGGACTGGCGCTGTCCACCGGACAGACTCATGCCCCGTTCGCCGACCTGCAGATCGAATCCGTGCGGGTGGGTGCGTAGAAAGTCGGTGGCGCCGGCAACAGTCGCGGCCCGCATGATCGTCTCGTCGTCAATCTGTGGCGAGCCGAACGAGATGTTGTCGCGCACCGATCCGAAAAAGAGGTAGTTGTCCTGCGAGACGTAGGCGATGTTGCGCCGCAGGTCGGCTGGGTCGATCTGACGGATGTCCGTACCGTCCATGAGGACCGAGCCCTCAGCCGGCTCGTAGAGGCCCATCAGCAGGCGCGCCAGGGTACTTTTGCCCGAACCGATGCGGCCGAGGATGCCGACTCGCTCGCCGGGTTTGACCTTGAACGACAGCGAGTCGAGGGCGATTACGTCTTGGTTGGGATAGCTGAATTTGACGTTCTTCAACTCGATCTGACCGCTGAGCCGGGGGCGGTGCAGGAACGACTTGCCTTCGCCTCTTTCGGTTGGCCGTTTCATGACCTCGTCAAGGCTCTTGAGAGCATAGCGCGACTGCTGCAGGCGCGTCAGCATGCCGGCCAGCGAGCCCAGCGGCGCCAAGGCGCGGCCGGTGAGGATGGTCGAGGCGACCAACGCCCCCATGGTGATGTCGCCGTCCTTGATCAGGTGCACTCCATAGATCACGACAACCACCGTCGTCATCTGGATTGTCACTTGTGCGAAGGTCGTCGCCAGGCCCGAAAGAAAACGTGCCTTGCCCGCCGACTCTGCCGTCAATCCGACGAAACGCTCCCAGGACCGCTGAACGCGGCCTTCGGAAGCGGTTGCCTTGATGGTTTCCAGCCCGTCGATCGCCTCGACCAGCAGGGCGTGTTTCTGTGTCGATTCGCGTTGCGTCTTTTCGACGACATTGCGCAAGGGGAATTGCAGGATAACACCGGCGATGATGACGAGTGGTACCGCGGCAAGGGGAACAAAGGCGATTGGCCCGGAGACCAGAAAGATGACACCGAGAAAGAGGAAAATGAACGGCAGGTCGACGAGGGCGACCAAGGTGCCCGAGGTAAAGAACTCGCGCAGCGACTCGAACTCTCGCAAGTTGTTTGCCATGGCGCCGGTCGAGGGCGGCCGGGCGTCGAGCCGGGTTGCCATGACATGCTCGAGCAAACGGCTGGCAATGATGACGTCGGCGTTCTTGCCGGCGACATCGACGAAATAGGTGCGCATGTTCTTCATCACGAATTCGAAGCCGAAGACCGTCATCACGCCGAGGGCGAGGACCCACAGGGTTTCCACGGCGTTGTTCGGCACGACGCGGTCGTAGACGTTCATGATGAAAAGCGGCGAGGCGATGGCGAAGGCATTGATCATGATCGATGCCAAGAGGACGTGGCTGTAGATCGGCCAGAACTGCGCCAGGGTTCCCCAGAACCAGGCGCGCGGTTCCTTTAGGCGGATGTCGGGCGCGCGCTCGTCGAAGCGGAACTCCGGCCGGGCAAAGATGGCATAGCCGCTGTACTGCTCGTCCAGCGCTTTGGCATCGATTCGCTTCTTGTTGCCGCCGCCCTCGGGAACGATGACCTCAAGCTCCGTCTTGCCGACAAAGTTCAGCAGGATGCAGGCGTTGCCACCCTTGAGCAGCAGAACGCAGGGTAAGGTGACCGGCAGAATGCGGCGGATCATCGGGCGGCGCATGATGCGCGCGCCAAGACCGGCGCGCTCGGCGGCGCGCACCGCGAGTTCGGGGCTGAAGCGCCC
>JAJFGM010000290.1 GCA_021776145.1 Kiloniellaceae bacterium
TCGGATTGACCGAAGCCGAAGCGCGTCAGAGCCATTCCGAGATCCGAGTCTTGCGCTGGCCCTTTGCCGAGAACGACCGGGCCCAGGCCGAACGTCAAACCGAAGGCCTGGTCAAGGTCTTGACGACGCCGCGGGGAAAGATTCTCGGTGTCAGCATTCTTGGGCCGCAAGCCGGAGAGTTGATCCAACCCTGGGTCTTGGCTCTCGGCCAAGGATTGAAGATTTCGGCTATGGCCGGCGCCATTGCGCCCTATCCGACGCGCGGCGAAGCCAGCAAACGCGCCGCCGGGACGTTCTACACGCCCAAGCTGTTCAGCGACCGCACCAGGCGTCTGGTGCGATTTCTGTCGTGGTTCGGCTAGAGCAACTTCCGGCCTTCGGTGGGCCGCCGGGTCAACTTGGGGGGAAACGCATCAGGGGCGTTGCGGTGCTCGCTTGGCGATATCCCTGGGCCCGATGGCACCGCATCGCGCTGCGCACCGCGCCTACCCGAATGCGCTTTCCCCAAGGCGAGCCGGCGGCCCATCAAACGAGCGAAATAGGTCGGAAGTTGCCCTATATCCCGGAAAAGGACGGCTCTACGAGCTGAGTTCCGCAGCGAGCGGCCCCAGTAACTCCAGGCAAGAGAAGCCCGGCCGCGTGCCGCCGGTCTTTCAACCGGTGGGGGGCGGATCTGTCGTGCAATATCGATTGAGATACAACCTAAGATTTTTCACAGAAAATTGAATGAATCCCGCAGAGCGTGATTCGTGATCCGGGGCCGTGTCTCCCATTGTAGTCATTGGAACCGCTGGGTTGGTCCCGCTGGCACTTGGTGCCCGCGGGAGATCGGCACCAGCACAATTTTACAAATCAATTCATCTGCCAAAACCGGAGGCTTTTTATGATCAAGAAAACCGTTATTGCTCTCAGCGTTGCTTCTTTGGCCACGGGTGCCGCCATTCTGCCGGCCGCCGCCGCTGGCCAGAGTGTCGACACCTCGGTTCAGTTCGCCGCCAGCGACAATCCCTGCAATCCCTGCGCGGCTGCCAAGAACCCCTGCAATCCGTGCAATCCTTGCAACCCCTGCGCCGCGGCCAACCCCTGCAATCCCTGCAATCCGTGTAACCCCTGCGCGGCCAAGAATCCTTGCAACCCCTGCAATCCGTGCAACCCCTGCGCGGCTAGCGACTAAGGTTTCTGGCGCGCCGGTCGCGGGGCGAAATCTCGCCAAGGCCGGTCGGCGCGCCTTTTTCCCTCCTGCCTAATTCTCCACCGTGTCGCCTGGCGCCGGGATGTACTCGCTGCCTCCACTACGTGCTATACAGATTCGATGTGGGGCAACTTGCTGACCGACCGTAGGCTGAGCCTGCCGCCCGTGGCGAAAAGCCTGTCGGCACGCTTGCTTTTTCTGACCCTCTCATTCGTCATGCTGGCCGAGGTGCTGATCTACGCGCCGTCGATTGGGCGTTTTCGCCTGGTCTATCTGGAAGAGCGCCTGGCCGCCGCGCACCTTGCCATCCTCGCCCTGGAGGCGACGCCCGATCAAATGGTCAGCGAAGAGCTCGAGCGCGAGCTGATGGCCCATGTCGGGGCCTACTCGGTGGCCTTGACCAAGCCCGACGCCGGCAAGCTGATGCTGATGGTCGACAAGCCGGGCAAAATCGATGCATCCCACGACCTGCGCCGCGCCACCTTCATGAGCCTGATCCGAGACTCCGCGGTCGCCTTGTTGAGCGCCCGGATGAGAATCTTGCGAGTCGTCGGATGGTCGCCGCAGAACCCGGAGGTTCTGGTCGAGATCGTCATCGACGAAATGCCGCTGCGCGCCGCGATGATCGACTATTCGTGGCGCATTCTCAATCTCTCGCTGGTCATTTCGCTCTTCACCTCGGCTCTCGTATTTTTCAGCTTGCACCTCTTGATGGTGCGGCCGATGCGTCGCATTACCGCCAGCATGTCGGCTTTTCGTGATAACCCGGAAGATCCGCATAGCGTTTTGCCACCCTCGCAACGCAGCGACGAAATGGGTATCGCCCAGCGCGAACTCGCTGAAATGCAGCAGGGCTTGCGCGAGGCTTTGCTGCAGAAGACGCGGCTGGCGGCCTTGGGCACCGCGGTCACCAAGATCAATCACGATTTGCGCAACATCCTGACGACGGCCAGCGTGGTGTCCGATCGCCTCGGCCGGAGCGAAGACCCCGAGGTGCGCAGCTTGACGCCAACCCTGGTCAGCGCCCTCGACAGGGCGGTAAACCTCTGCGCCCAGACTCTCAACTTTACGCGTGAAGGACCGCTTGCCCTCGACCTGACCCGCTTCGATCTGCGTGCGCTCCTGGCCGAGGTCGAAGGTGAAATGCCACGGCCCGACGGCAGTTGCCTGGAGTGGGTCAATCGAGTCGAACCGGGCCTCGAGATCGAGGCCGACCGGGATCAACTGTTTCGTGTATTTCTCAACCTCAGCACCAACGCCACCGAAGCCGGATCCCACCGGTTGGAAATTGCTGCGCGACGCGTCCGCGACTTTCTGGTGATCGAGGTCACCGACAACGGGCCGGGCCTGCCGAAACGGGCCAGCCAACACCTCTTCGAGCCCTTCTCGGGCTCAGCGCGCAAGGGCGGTACCGGCCTCGGTCTGGCCATCTCACGCGATGTCATGCAAGCCCACGGTGGCGACATCAAGCTTGAGCGTACCGACGAGACGGGAACCCAGTTCCTGCTCGTTCTACCGATGTCACAGGGCTAACGCCGAAAATTCCGGCACCCTCAGTCGAGAACCAGAAAGTGGGTTTTCAGGTAGGCCGTTTCGGGTAGGGCCGGGTGCAGCGGATGATCCGGCCCGGCGCCGGCTTCACGCAGGATGCGGGCTTGCCGACCGGCATCGGCAATGCCTCTCTCTATCTGGGCGGCAAAGCGGGCGCGGTCCATGTGGTGTGAGCAGGATGCCATCACCAATGCGCCCCCCGGCGCCACCAGAGCGGCTGCCGCCGCGACAAGCTTGCGGTAGGCCTGACTGCCTTGCGCCAGATGTTTTTTGGATTTGATGTAGGCCGGCGGGTCGGCAACGACCAGGTCGAAACGTTCGCCACGTTGGTGCAGGCGTGGCAACTCGGCCATGACATCGGTTCTGACGAAATTGCAGCGCGACGCCACGCCGTTCGCTTCAGCGGCCAGTCTGGCAAGCGCCAGTGCTGGTTCGGAACTGTCCAGCCCGGTGACTTCGTCGGCGCCGGCAGCGGCCGCCCGAATGCCGAAGCCACCGCTGAAGCTATAGCAGTCGAGGACGCGGGCGCCCTTTGCCAGCCGCGCCGCCCAGGCGCGATTTTCGCGCTGATCATAGAACCATCCGGTTTTCTGGCCGCCGCTGAGATCGGCGAAATAGCGGGTGTCGTTTTCCAGCACCTCAAGCGGGCCGGGCAATTCGCCCTTCACGATTTCAACCCGCAGGTCGAGGCCTTCGCTGGCACGGGCCGGGCTGTCGTTGCGCAAAACGATGGCCCTTGGCGCCACGACCTCTTCCAGGGCGGCGACCAGCTGCGGCCACAGCTGCTGGATGCCGGCGGTGTTGAGCTGTACCGCCAGAACAGGTCCGAACCGGTCGATAACCGTACCCGGCAGGCCATCGCCTTCGGCGTGGACCAGGCGATAGTAGGGCGCATCGAAAAGGCGCTCGCGTAGGGCCAGGGCACGTGCCAGGCGGTCTTTGAAAAAGGCCTGGTCGATCGTCGCCTCGCCATCTCGGCTCAAAAGGCGCAGGGCGATCAGGCTGTGGCGGTTGAAGATCGCCGTGCCAAGGCGGCCACCGTCACGCGTCGCGACGCGCACCAATCCGCCGGCGGCGACCGCCTTGGCGGTGTTGTCCATGTCGATCTCATTGGCATAGGCCCAGGGATGACCCTGGCGCAGGCGTTTCTGTGCCGAGGGTTTGACGGTGATCGCGGGTAGATTGGGCATCGCGTCTTTCTTGCCGAAGGCTAATGAGGATCAGGAGATGACGTCTTGGCGGTATGACACGACGCCTTCGCGTCTGGGGTCAGCGCGTCAAGACGACGCCTTCACGGCGCGGGTCGGCGCCACCGTCCAACCCCTCGTCGGTGACGCGAAAGCCGTGCGCTCCGCTGGTCATCGGTCGGACCCGGACCTCGTGGCCCAGGGCCTCGAGGTCCGGCGCCATCCTGGCGAGCGGTGTGCCCTCTTCAAGATCGGTGGCGCCGTTGCGGTTGACGAAGTTGGGGAAGGCGATGGCGGCTTGCATATCCAGTCCCCAATCGAGACTGGCGACCAGGGTTTTGACGACGTAGCCGGGGATGCGGCTGCCGCCGGGCGAGCCGACGGCCATGACCAGGGCGCCCTGGTCGTCGAGGACCAGGGTCGGCGACATCGAGGACCGCGGCCGCTTGCCGCCTTCGACGCGGTTGGCGACGGCACGGCCCGCGGAACGCGGCAGAAAGGAGAAGTCGGTCAGTTCGTTGTTGAGCAGGAAACCGCGCACCATGAGCCGCGACCCGAAGGCGCTTTCGATGGAAGCGGTCATCGAGACCACATTGCCCCAGCGGTCGGCGACGGCCAGATGTGTTGTCGAGGGCGGGTCGTCTTGGCGCGGCATGCTGGCCTGTGGCGCCGGCAGACCGGGCTCCGCCTTGCCGAGGCTGCGCGTCGGCGAGATCAAGGCGGCACGGTCGGCCAGGTAGGCCGGGTCGAGAAGCTCCTCGACCGGCACCGTGACGAAATCGGGATCGGCGAGAAATAGCCCGCGATCGGCGAACGCCAGACGGCTGGCCTCGGCCACCAGATGCAGGGCCTGCGGCGACTCCGGGCCGAGGCCGGCGAGGTCGAAGTGCGCCAATATGCCCATTGTCTGCAGCACGGCGACGCCGCCCGAGGTTGGCGGCGGCATGCCGCAGATCTGCCAGCGCCGGTAGGGCAGGCAAAGGACCGGTCGGGCCTTGGCCTCGTATGCGGCGAGGTCGGCCAGGCTCATGGCCCCGGGATTGCCGACGGCGCCGCGCACGCTGGCGACGATGTCGGCGGCGATGGGGCCGTTGTAGAAGGCCTCGGCGCCATCGCGCGCGATCCGCCGCAAAGTGTCGGCGTAGGCCGGATTTTGCAGCCGATGGCCGACGGCGTGGGGTTGGTCGTCGCGGTCGTAGAAATAGGCCTTCGCCGCCTCGAAACGGCGCAGGTGCTTATCGCGGGCGACCAATTCGTGCAGCCGCGGGGAGACCGGAAAACCGCTTTCGGCGAGATCGATCGCGGCCTCGAAAAGACGCGGCCAAGGCAGACGGCCGTGAGCGCGGTGCGCCGTCTCGAACAGTCGCAGCAGCCCCGGCACACCAACCGAGCGGCCGCCAACCACCGCGTCCCAGAAGGACATCGGTTTGCCTTCGGCATCGAGGAACAGATCGGCGGTCGCCGCCGCCGGCGCCGTCTCGCGGCCGTCATAAGCTGAGACTTCCTGCGATTGGCCGTCGTAGTGCAGCAGGAAGGCGCCGCCGCCGACGCCGGAAGACTGCGGTTCCACCAGGGTCAGGACCAACTCGGCGGCGATGGCGGCGTCAACCGCCGAACCGCCGGCATTCAGGATGTCGCGGCCGGCCTCGGCGGCGAAGGGGTTCGCCGCCGCGATCATCTGCGGCGGACTTTGGCACGCGGCCGTCAGCAAAAAGCTCAGCAGCACCGCCAGCCGCCGCGGCGCGGCAGCCGATTGCATTTTCCGGATCGTCTTTCCGGCCAAGGTGTTGGGGTGCGCGGGCACAGCATTGGTACTCCGGAGGGTCGGCGTGTTTCGACATCGCCTCGGATGGGGTGGGTTTCGCCGGACTGGGTGCGAGCGAAGACCAAACCTACCCGAGCCGTGCCGCGGATCCCAGGAGAAGATGGTGGCGTGATGCAAAGAAGACAGGCGGAACCGGGGGCCGAACGGACCTGTCGTCGCCAAAGAGTGTTACCGCGGCCCGACTATTTGGCGGCCGGCGTGAGCTGCTTGCAAAGGCACAGACTATCGACGCGATGGCCCAGTTCGCCGAGCAATCCCGCCGGGTCGCGGTCTCGAGAGGCTGCCTCGCGTGACCTGCTGTCTCGGATTCGGCCCCTGCGCTCTGGCAGGCTGGTCTGCAGCGCCGTACAGTTGAATGCCCGCGCCAGGCTTTCGATCGCTTCCGCCAGGGCTGTAACGACCGGCCGGCTGTTAAACAGATCAAGGGCCACCAGATTGTCCGAGTGCAGGGTTCGACCGTGAAAAAGGTCATTCTGGACCCTATATGTGCAGAGACCGACGATGTAACCCTGTTCGTTGTCGACGACCAATATGCCGGAACACGGGCCGTTTTTCGATACCGACGTGTTGGCGGCAGACGGCGTTACCAGCGGCTGGGCATAAGCAGTCCATCCGTCCAGGGTCAGGGCCGGTGAGACGGTTTGTACAAGTGGATAGGCCTGGGGTATGCGGACCGAACTCAGCCGGTGGACGTGAAGGTCTCTCATCTTTATTAGACTTTCCGCAAGTAGGGCGAATTATTCATCTAGGAATTGCATTCTTGACTCTGGTCGATTGGGCGGGCCTTGATGTATATCAAAGACGCTTAAGGCCAGTCGGTAGAGGCGGCGGGGACTAAAGGGCCGGATGTATGTCTACCTTTGATATCAAAACGATCGGCGCCATCGGAGCGGCAAGGCCGCGTCCTGCCGGGAGTGACGCCGATGCTTCGCCGTGCGGCGCCTGTACGGTTCGCCATCTAACGATCTGTGCGCCGCTGGAAGACCATGAATTGAGCGAGATGAACCGAATCGTCTCGTCCCTGGAGCTGGACCCCGGTGACCCGCTATTCGACGAAGGCGAGCCTGCCAATGCCGTCTACAACGTGACCGCCGGTGCCATCAAGGTCTACAAATTGCTCGGCGACGGTCGCCGCCAGGTCACCGGCTTCCTCTTTGCCGGCGACTTCCTCGGATTGGCGAATGACGACATTTACGCCTATAGCGCCGAAGCCGTGACCCACGCTACTTTGTGCCGTTTTCAGCGCCGCAAGCTTGAAGTCCTGCTCGAGCGCTACCCGCGCATGGAAAAGCGCCTCTTGGGCATGGCCAGCCACGAATTGGCGGTGGCGCAGGAGCAAATGCTCCTGCTCGGCCGCAAGACCGCCAAGGAGAAGCTCGCCTCGTTCCTGCTCAACCTTTCAAAGCGTCTCGTCCAGCGCGGACAGAAAGGCAATCCCGTTTCGGTGCCGATGAACCGCACCGACATCGGCGATTATCTCGGCCTGACCACCGAGACCGTAAGTCGCACCTTCACCCAACTGCGGCAATCCGGGATCATCAGTCTGAACAATGGCGGCAAGGTCGAAATCCACGACCGCGACGTGCTCGAGGAATTCGCCCAGGGGTTCTGACGGCCGGCGCGGCCTCGCCCTGATCCACGCTAGGTTTTCCACGCTAGGTTTTCCACGCAACGCTCTCCGTTTCACTTATGTTGCACTGCAATATGAGGCTCTGCCATACTGCCCTTTCTGGTTTTCCGGGAGAGGCAGAAGTGCAATGACCGAGAGCCGTCAAGGGAATGGCCGGGCGTTGGACGTCGTTGCCAGCGTGGCCGATGCGCGCGCTCGGGTTGCGGGTTGGCGGCGCGATGGCGACTCCGTTGGTCTGGTGCCGACCATGGGGGCTTTGCATGACGGGCACATGGCACTGGTCGCGGCGGCGCGGGCCGAATGCGACCGGGTTGTCGTCAGCATCTTCGTCAATCCCATGCAGTTCAACCGCCAGGGCGACCTGGAGACTTATCCGCGCGACGAAGCGGCGGACCACCTACTACTGCGGGCGCAGTCCGTCGACTTGATTTACGCCCCGACGCCCGAGGTCATGTATCCGCCGGGCTTTGCCAGCCGCGTCAGCGTTGCCGGGCTCGACGACTGCCTCTGCGGACGTACCCGCCCCGGCCATTTGACCGGCGTCTGTACCGTGGTTGCCAAGTTGCTCACACAGACGCAGCCGAATCGCGCCTACTTCGGCGAAAAAGACTATCAGCAGCTGTTGGTCATTCAACGCATGGTGCGCGACTTGGACTTGCCGCCGTTGATCCGACCGGTGCCGACCGTGCGTGCCGCCGACGGTTTGGCGTTGTCGTCGCGCAACGCCAACCTCGACGCGTCGCAGCGGGCAAAGGCCGCGCGCCTTTATCAGGTGCTTGGCGAGGTCGAGCAGCGTGGCCGGCTAGATCCTCCCAAGGATTCTCGGCAGGTTCCGTTGTACAACGGCGACTCGGCGGCGGCTTGGCGGTCGGCGCTTGCCTGGGGCCGGGATGCCTTGTTGCAAGCCGGGTTCGAGAAGATCGACTACCTTGAACTGCGTCACGCTGAAACGCTTGAAAGCCTGCAAATGGCGGCGCCGCCGGCGCGGCTTTTCGTCGCTGCCTGGCTTGGCGCGACGCGCCTCATCGACAACCTGGCAATCGATCCGCGACGGCCGAAGTGACTTCCGAGCGCGGCGCCCCTCCAGTAGACCGCCCCTCCAGTAGGCCGCCCCTCCAGTAGGCCGCCCCTGTCAGCCGGACTGGGCCTTGATGATTGGCGGGACCGATTGCAATTCGGTGTCCCAGGGGAAAAGGATCCAGGTGTCCTGACTGACCTCGGTGATGAAGCTATCGACCAACGGCCGGCCGGCCGGCTTGGCATAGACGGTGGCGAAGTGCGCCTTGGGCAACAGATCCCGCACGGCCTTGGCGGTCTGTCCGGTATCGACGAGGTCGTCGATGATCAGCCAGCTCTCGCCGTCGCCGGGCACGCTCTTCAGCACCTTGAGCTCGGTCGAGCGGTTGTCGTCGTCGTAGCTGGTGATGCAAAGCGTGTCGATAAGACGGATGTCCAGTTCGCGGGCAATGATCGCCGCTGGGACAAGGCCGCCACGTGTTACCGCAACAATACCGGTGAAGGGGCCCGTCGAAACAAGGCGCCACGCGAGCGCCCGCGAATCTCGATGAAGCTGATCCCAGGAGACCGGGAAGTAGTTCTGCGGAGCGGGGCTGGCGGACAAGGCGGGTCTCCTTCGCGGACGAGGAACGGTGGACGAGCCATAGAGTTATAACGAAGGCGGCGGCGGCTTCAACGCCCAACTCGCCGTCCCGCGTCAAACAGCGCAAGATCGGCTTCGGGGTTGGCTTGCCGCCGCCAAGCCGCGGTCTTAACT
>JAJFGM010000030.1 GCA_021776145.1 Kiloniellaceae bacterium
GTTCCGGCTCGTGCAACGCGAGCTTGGGTTTCATTGCCGTCGTGCCGGCCGCCTTGGCGGCGAACATCGCCTCGACCGCCGCCTCGACCTCGCCGGGGCCGAGGCCGCAGGCTTCGATGTCGGCGTTCGAGAGGTACAAAAGGTCGCGACCGAGTTGCATGACGATTGGAATCTCACCACGGGCCACGGCCGCGGTGCAACTCATTTGTCTTATCCGCCCGGGATCGTGGGCTCACGCGGCGTCAGGAGATCTTTCGCTGCAGCAGGGATTGCGGAGCGGGAACGGCGACCCAGGGCTCAAGCGTGAAGACGACGTCCGCCCGCACGGCCGCGTAAAGGTCCGAAATCTCGGCCGAATCGTTCGACATGAACTGGATGAAGCGGGCGTTGTGGAGGTTGTAGAGGGCGTCGGCGGCGGTCCGCGAATCGAAATCCACGTGCGGCGGGCTCTGGGCTTTGACGATATCCAACAGTTCCGCCAGAAGGCGCGCCAAGTCCCGCTCCAGTTCCGCAAAACCCTGACCGAAATCGGACCCGCCCTCGATGACGCTGGTTGCGATCACGTGTCGCCAGATGGCCTTGTTGAGATAGGAAAAGGCGTGCTCGAAAATGGTCTGTGAGAAGGCCAGAACCGCCGCCACTAACTCTTTCGGCGGATCGCCGCTAAGAGCGCCGATCTTTTCGATCAGGATGACGTCGCTTTCCCTGACGACGGCCAACAGGACGCCACCTTTGGTGCCGTAATGATTGTAAATCGTGACGGAAGAAACCCCGGCAGCTTCCGCGATAGCCTCGATGGTCGTCGCCTCGTAGCCCCGTTCCAGGAAATACCGCCTGGCCGCCGCGACGATGCTTTTTCGCCGCCCCGCCTTTTGGGTTTCCCGTAGTCCACTCATGCTACGCGTAACTCTCCCGAGGTCCACATTGGATGACCGCAACCTACCACGCGAAGACCGTTCTGTGCGACAAAACTTAAGTGGACTAAGAAATTTTAGTGATCTATAGTTTTTGGGAGATTTGTGTGTAAAGGCTCCGAAAAGAAGGCGCCGTGTTGGAACAGCAAAGCTACGGAACAATCTAAAGTTCCGATGGCTGAAACGATATGGGAGGTCAAATTGGTTCAGTTCAATAAATTCCCGCAGAACATCGTTACGACCAGGGGCGCCCGAAAGGGGCTGAAGCGCATGGCTGGGGTGGTTGCCATTGCCGCGGGGTTGCTCGCCGGCGGCCAGGTTCAGGCCGCCGATCTCATCAAATGCGCCTATCCCTACTGGTTCGGCTTTGCCCCTACCCTGGTTGCCCAGGACCTGGGCTATTTCGCCGAGGAAGGGCTTGAGGTCGATAGCGTGTTCGACAACGACCGGGCCAATGTCTATCCGGCGCTGGATACCAACGATATTCAGTGCACCATGCGCACAATCGGCGAGCATATGTCGCGCCCCCTGCAGGCCGATTCCAATTTCGTCGTCATCGGCGTGATCGACGTTTCCGTCGGCGCCGACGGCGTGGTCGGCGCGCCCGGCATCGACAAGCCGACTGACTTGATCGGCAAGACCTTCGCCGGCGAAATCAACCACCCCGGGACGCTGATGCTGGCCCATGCCCTCAAGCAGGCCGGCCACAGCCTGAGCGAGGTCAATGTCCGCTTGATCGCCACCGATGACGGACAGGCCGTGTTTGAGGATCCCGAGGTCTCGGCCGTCGCCACCTGGGAGCCCATGCTCAGCGGCATTGTCGCCACGACCTCGCGCGAGGGGTCCAAGATCCTGTTGTCGTCCAAGGACTTCGATGGCCTGATCACCGACGTGGTGATCGTCAACAAGGAAGACTACAACGCCAACCGCGCCAAGTATGCCGCGATGATGCGGGGCATCTACCGCGCCGTCGATCTCTATAACAACGACCCCAAGGCGTTCCTGGCTTCGGCCGCGCCACAGTACGACGTCACGCCCGACGTCATGCAGGGCGACCTCGGCGGTGTCTACTACACGAGCTACGAAGACGCCCTGGACTTCTTCGGCATCGGCGGACGTGCGTCGAAGCTGAAATCCGTGGTCGACAGCCTCAACACCATCAACGTCGATCTGGATCTGCAGGACGCCGCCGTTCCTTATGAAGCCATGGTCGACGCGAAGCTGACCGATGGGCTTTTCGATGGCAAAAAACGCTGATCTCCCGGTTCGGGACATCGTCCAGTGTGATGGTTCTGAAATACGGCTCATAATTTGAGCCGTATTTCGGAAGCTGAATCACACTGGTTTCATACGTTTGGTGTCCTTTCGATGCTGAAATTGGATCGCTCGTATTTCAGCATCAGGACGCAGGGGTGACGTCAAGGTGGGCGAGAAACCGACACCAGGAACTCGGGCACCGGGACCCCCGGCCGCTTCGGACAGCGGGCGGAGATCCGGTCTGAATTTTCGCGGACTTCTCGCCTACCGCGGGTCAAGCTCGGCGCGCGCCGAAATGCTCATGGCCGTCACCGCCTTTATCGGGTTCCTGGCGATCTGGTACGCCATTGTTGCCATTGGCGTTGTCCCGGAGCGTTTCCTGCCTTATCCGGACGCCGTCGTCAAAGCGCTCTGGGGCATGTTCGCCAACAACAACTTCCTGGAGGACGTGGGCATCAGCGTCGCCCGTGTGTGGAGCGCCTTTGCCCTCTCGGTCGTCATGGCGGTGCCGATCGGTATCTGGATGGGCAGTTACCGGATTATCGGCTCGCTTATCGAGCCGGTCGTCGATTTCATCCGCTACCTGCCCATTCCGGCACTGGTTCCCCTGTTGATCATCTGGTTCGGGATTGGCGAAGCCTCGAAGATCGCGGTGCTTTGGATGGGCACCTTCTTCCAATTGGTGTTGTTGATCGCCGACGATTCCAAGCGCATCCCGCGCGAGTACATTGAAATCGGCTATACACTTGGCGCCCGTCCCAGCCAGATCACCAAGGACATCGTGTTTCGTTCCATGTTGCCCAACATGGTCGACAACCTGCGCATCACCCTGGGCTGGTGCTGGACCTGGATCATCGTCGCCGAGATTGTCGCCTCGCGCAGCGGTATCGGCCATGTCATCTGGTCCATGCGGCGTTTTCTCAAGACGCCAGAGATCATGGCCGGGATCCTGACGGTGGGAATCATCGGCCTGATCACCGATCAGAT
>JAJFGM010000291.1 GCA_021776145.1 Kiloniellaceae bacterium
TCCTGGGCCGGGCAGCCGACCAACTGCGGCAGCCGCTACTTCAGGGGTTGGACCCGTCCGTTCGACAGCGAAATCCTGACACGCTGGAAGGCGGCCGGGCTGGTCGTCGTTGGCACGACCAATACCCCCGAACTCGGATCGAGTGGCTCCACGGAGCCGGTCGCGAGCGGCGCCACGCACAATCCCTGGAGTTTGCAGCACACGCCGGGCGGCTCCAGCGGCGGTTCGGCGGCGGCGGTCGCGGCGGGCATTGTGCCCGCGGCGCATGCCAATGACGCCGGTGGCTCGATCCGTGGGCCGGCATCCTGTTGTGGGCTTGTGGGGCTAAAGCCGACACGCGGCCGCAACCCGCTGGGGCCCGATGCCGCCGAGCACTGGAACGGCTTGGTGGTCGAGCACGTCGTGACGCGCAGCCTGCGAGACAGCGCGGTCTTGCTCGACGCCACGGCCGGACCCGACATCGGCGATCCGCACATGGCGCCACCTCCAACGGCGCCCTTCGGCGATCAGGTTCTCGCCGATCCCGGGCGCTTGCGTATTGGTTTTGCGCGCTCGGCGCCGGGCGGCGTCGGTTTCGACGCGGACTGCCTGCGGGCCGTCGAGGAGACGGCAACGCTGCTGACCGATCTCGGTCACGAGGTCGAAGAGGCCTCGCCCAACTGGGACGCGGCGCTTCTGGGCGAGGCCTTCATGGACATCTTCGCCGCCAATACCGCCTGGGCGGTCGCCGAACGCCAAGCCGAGACCGGCATCCCGCCGACCGGCGAGAACCTTGAGAACAACAACCTCTGGCTCATGCGGCGCGGCCGCGAATTGAGCGCGAGCGACCTGCTGCGCGCCCTGTCCAAGCTCAACAGGGTGACGCGCACTTTTGCCCGCTATTTCCTCGACTACGATATCTGGTTGACGCCGACCATGGCGACACGGCCGCCCAGGCTTGGCCATCTTTTCGCCGACGTGGACGACGTACCGCTGTTCTTCGAACGGCTATGGACCTTCAATCCGCTAAACTCGGTCTACAACGCGACCGGCTGTCCGGCGCTGACCTTGCCGCTGTGCCAGGGTGAGGGCGGCCTGCCGGTCGGGGTCATGCTGGGCGCGGCCTTTGGCGAGGAAGCCCTGTTGTTCCGTCTTGCCGGCCAACTCGAGCGGGCGTGCCCCTGGGCCGGTCGTCACCCGCCGGTCAGCCTGTGGAATCGTGGCTAAGGCCGACTGCGGGTTCTGACTTCAGATCTGCGGCCTGTGTTGGCGCCAGGGGCGAACGGTTTCATAGGCGGCGGCGGCGCGGAACACCGAGAGGTCGTCGTATGTCGCGCCGACGATCTGCAGCCCGGTCGGCACGCCGGATGCGGCAAAGCCGCTCGGCACCGTGGCGGCCGGGCATTCCGGCAGCAGATTGAAGGGATAGCAGAGCTGCCACTGTACATAAATGTCGCCCGGCCGGTTCGAGGTGGTGAGCGGCTTGCCGTTGATGCGAAAGTCGGTGCGCGTGACGTCATGGTCGGCCGGGATACCCGGTGCCGCCGTGGTGGGGCAGAGCAGCACGTTGTAGTCCCGCAGGATCGGCCCCAAGGTTTCGTACATACGCCCGCGAACGAGCTGGCATCGATAGTAACGCGCCGCGCTGTGTTGGCTGCCACGCTCCAGGATATCGCGCACGAAGCCGTCCATCTCGAACTTCCAGCGTGGATAGAGATCGCCGGCCAGCGCCCAGAACGCGCCTTCCCATAGTGTGTGCCAGGCGTCCAGGCAGGCGAAGTCCCAGTCGATTTTGACTTCCTCGACAGTGCACCCGAGTTCACGAAATGCGTCCAATGCCCTGCGGGTGTTGGCCTGTACTTCCTCGTCGACCTCGAAGTAGCCCAGGTCCATGGAGAAGGCGATTTTCCAGCCCCGGATGGCCTCGAAGGTCTCGGGCAGCGTCAGTTTGGGCTTGATCGAGCAGATGTCGTCGAGATGGGGTCCGGCGGTGACGTTCTGCATCAAGGCCGCGTCGGCGACACTGCGCGTCATGGGTCCGTAGTGAATCAGCGATTCGCGCGGCGCCGCCCGATCAATGGGATTACGCCCAAAGGGCGGTTTGTAGCCGAAGATGCCCGAGCAAGAACCGGGGATGCGGATCGAGCCGCCGCCGTCGGTACCATCGGCCAGCGTCGTCATGCCGGCCGCCACCGCCGCCGCCGAGCCGCCTGAGGAGCCGCCGGGCGAATAGTCCAGGTTCCAGGGGTTGCGGGTGATGCCCCACAGCGCGCTGCGCGTCATCGGTGCATAAGCCATCTCGGGCGTGGTCGTCCGCGCGATCATGATGGCCCCCGCCTCCAACAGGCGCTCCACTGTCGGGGCCGAGCGTTCAGGTACGTGGTCGGCGAAAATCTTCGAGCCCTTGGTGGTGATTTCGCCCTTCACGTCGTGATAGTCCTTGATCACGATCGGTACGCCTTCCAAGGGGCGTGCCGCGCCCGTGCCGGCATAGAGGGCCTCGGCTCGTTTCGCTTGCTCGCGGGCGCGGTCGTAGAAGGTATAGGTGTAGGCATTGACCTGCGGATTGACGGCCTCGGAGCGGGCAATCACCGCGTCCACCAATTCCACGGGCGAAAGCTGTCCGGCTTCGAAGCCTTCGATCGCCTCGCTCGCGGTCATGTAACAGAGTTCGAGATCGGGTTTCGACATGCTTCCTCCCTCCGCCGGGTGCCGCACTGCCAAAATCCCAGTGCATTCAGGCCGACATCAAGTGTCCACCCCATCCTCGTAGCTAATCGTAACGACCTCAAGCGGCATCGGCCCGCCCTGCGTTCACACTTCAACCAGATCACAGGGCCTGATCGATATCGGCCAGCAGGTCCTCGGTATTTTCGATACCCGCGGCAAAGCGGATCATACCCGGCGTGATGCCTTGCTTCTCGACCGCCGCGGCCGGCAGACGGTCGCCAAAGAGGGCGGCGGGCTGAACCAAGGTGGAAGAGACGCCGCCGAGGCTGCTGGCGTAGGCCGCCAACTTGAGCCGCTTGATGAAAGCCTGGCCGGCCGCGTAACCGCCTTTCAGGTCGAATGTCAGCAAACCGCCGACGCCCGACATCTGGCGTGACGCCAGGTCGTGCTGCGGGTGTGTAGGCAGGCCGGGAAAATACACCTTGCCGACGGCGGGGTGGCCCTCCAGAAAACCCGCGATGGCCAGGCCGTTGGCGTTGTGCCGGGCCATGCGCAGTTCCAGCGTGCGCAGGCCGCGCAGGGCGAGCCAGGAATTGAAAGGCGCGGCGATGGCGCCTGTCGTCATGCTGAGGTCCCAGATCGGCTCCAGAACCGCACGGCTGGCGGTGATGCTACCGGCCAGCAGGTCGTGATGACCGCCGATATATTTCGTCGCGCTGTGCATGACGATATCGACGCCCCATTCCATGGGTCGCTGGTTGATCGGCGTCGCGAAGGTGTTGTCGCAGAAGGTGAGGATGCCACGCGACCTGGCCAGATCGCAGACTGCCTCAAGGTCGGTGATCTGCATCAGCGGGTTGGCCGGAGTCTCCAGCAGGATCAGCTTGGTGTTGGGGCGGATGGCCTCTTCAAAGGCGGCAAGCGAAGTCTGGTCGACGCGTGTCGCCTCGACCCCGTATCCCGGCAACAGCTTGTCGATCATTTCCGTGATGCCGATGTAGTGGTTGGCTTGTCCGACAATGTGGTCGCCAGCCCTGGTATAGGCCATCAGGGAGGTCGCGATCGCCCCCATGCCCGAGGCGAAGACCATGCCCATTTCGCCGCCCTCGAGATCGGCGATAACCCGCGCCAGCGCGGCCGAGGTCGGGTTGCCGCGGCGGCTGTAGTAGTGCGGGCCAAAGGGTTGGGAGATCTCCTCCAGATGCTCGGCGTCGCGGGCAATGTAGTTCACCGACTGATGAATGGCCGGCGAGACTCCGAGATCCCCGGCCAGTCTCCGGTCGGCATTGAGGAGGCGCGTGGTCATCGATAGCCCGTTGTTATCGGAAATGAGGTCTCGGTTCATTGTTGTTGTCTTTCAATATTTTAACGAAGCGTCTTTAAGTAGATGATCGGAAGCGCTCTTCACCGAACGCTTTAACAACGAGGGTCAAAAAGGGTTTTCAGCCTTGACAGAAGGCTAGATTGCTCGCACCAATATCTCGGTGCAATCGATACATTGATCTCGGAGCAATATTTGCCTGCCCCCTACCTCGACATCGCCGATGCCATCGCCCAGGACATGTCCTCTGGACGTCTGCGGGCTGGTCAGCGGCTGTGGCCGCAGCGCGACTTCGCCTATCAACGCGGCGTCGCCGTCTCGACGGTCAGCCGCGCCTATAGCGAGTTGGTGCGGCGCGGACTGGTGACTGGCGAGGTCGGGCGCGGCACTTTCGTACGCGGCCCGGCCGCGCCGGCCGCGCTGCAGCTCGCCGAACCGGCGGGGGCGCCGGTTGATCTGCAGCTCAACTTCTCCATCCCGCTGGAGGGACTGGGCGACCTCGGTGCCAGTCTCGAGCCGCTGCTGCGCGGACAGGATCTTGCGTCCGCGCTCTGTCCCGCCAGC
>JAJFGM010000292.1 GCA_021776145.1 Kiloniellaceae bacterium
CGCGGCCAGGGCCTGGGCGTCGATCAGGCCGCGGGTTTCATCGGTCAGCGGCGTGTGCACGCTGACGACGTCGGCGAGGCCGAGCAGGTCCTCAAGGCTCTTCATGCGTTCGACACCAACGGCGATTTCCTGACCTTCGCTGAGGTAGGGGTCGAAGGCCGCAAGTTTCATGCCGAAGGCCTTGGCGCGCAGCGCTGTCGCCGTGCCGATGCGGCCGAGTCCGACGATGCCCATGGTGCGGCCGCGCAGGCGGCCGACCAGACCCGCGCGGCTGAAGTCGAAATTGGCTTCGGCGTCGCGGATCATATCGCTTTGATAGGTGAAAAGGCCGCGGCGCAGGCACAGCAGCAAGGCCATGGCGTGGTCGGCGACTTCGCTTGTGCCGTAGTCGGGCGTGTTGCAGACCGGGATCGCGGCCTCGGCGCAGGCGGAGAGATCGATGTGGTCGAAGCCGACCCCGGCACGCATGACCAGCCGACAGTTGTCGAGCAGACCGACCATCTCACGGCTGATCGGGACGGTATTCCAGACCAGCAGGGCATCGGCATTGCGCAGGCTGGCCTCGGGAATTTCGCGGTGCGTGCGTGCCCTGTGGACCTCGAAGTCGAAGCCACTGCCACCAATCGCCCGCTCGACCGCGGCGTCGTCCTTGTAGCGGGCGTCGGGGATGACGACGCGAAACCCGGCCACGGTCAGTGACTCTCGCGCGGCACCGCCGCACCGCTGTTGCCGACCAGGAAGTCGAAATCGCAGCCACGGTCGGCCTGCAGCACGTGGTCGTGGTAGATGCGCGCGTAGCCGCGTTCGGGCGGCTCGGGCGCCTGCCAGGCGGCGCGGCGGCGTTCCAGCTCTTCGTCGGAGACGTCGAGGTGCAAGCGTCGGCCGGCGACGTCGAGCTCGATCATGTCGCCGTTCCGCACCAGGGCCAGGGGACCGCCGGCGGCGGCTTCCGGCGCCGTATGCAGAACCACGGTACCATAGGCCGTACCGCTCATGCGGGCGTCGCTGACGCGCACCATGTCATTGATCCCACGCTTCAGGATCTTCGCCGGCAGGGTCATGTTGCCGACCTCGGAGAAGCCGGGGTAGCCGCGCGGACCGCAGCCCTTGAGCACCATGACGCAGGTCTCGTCGATGTCGAGGTCGGGATCGTCGACCCGCGCCTTGTAGTCGTCGATGTCCTCGAAGACGACGGCGCGGCCGCGGTGCTGCATCAGCTTGGGCGTCGCCGCCGAGGGTTTGATGACGGCGCCGTTGGGCGCCAGGTTACCCTGCAGCACACAGATACCGCCGTGGTCCTTGAAGGGGCTGTCGTAGCTGTTGATGACATCGCGGTTGTAGCAGACCGCATCCTTGACGTTGTCCCAGATCTTCTCGCCGTTGACCGTCATGGCGTTCTTGTTGAGGGCGCCATTCTCGCCGAGCTCCTTGATCACCACCGGCAGCCCGCCGGCGTAGAAGAAGTCTTCCATCAGGTATTGGCCCGACGGCATGAGGTTGACCAGGCAGGGAATCTCCCGTCCCAGACTGTCCCAGTCGCCAAGGTCGAGTTTGATGCCGGCACGGCCGGCGATGGCGATCAGGTGCACCACGGCGTTGGTCGAGCCGCCGATGGCGCCGTTGACCCGCACCGCGTTCTCGAAGGCCTCGCGCGTTAGGATCTGCGACATGCGCAGGTCTTCCTTGACCATCTCGACGATGCGGCGGCCGGCCATGTGGGCGAGGACATTGCGTCGGGAATCGGCGGCGGGGATGGCGGCATTCGTCGGTAAGCCGATGCCCAGGGCCTCGACCATCGAGGCCATGGTGGAGGCCGTGCCCATGGTCATGCAATGGCCGATCGAACGTGACATACAGGCCTCGGCGTCCATGAAGTCGGCGAGCGTCAGGTCGCCGGTCTTGACCATCTCGTCGAACTTCCAGACATGCGTGCCGGAGCCGATCTCCTCACCGCGCCAGCGCCCATTCAACATCGGGCCGCCCGACACGGCGATGGTCGGCAGATTGCACGAGGCGGCGCCCATGAGCAGCGACGGGGTGGTCTTGTCGCAGCCAACCAGAAGCACGACGCCGTCGAGCGGGTTTGCGCGTATGGATTCCTCGACGTCCATCGAGGCGAGATTGCGGAACATCATCGTCGTCGGGCGCATCAGGGTCTCACCCAACGAGGTCACCGGGAACTCCAGCGGGAAACCGCCCATCTCGTAAACGCCGCGTTTGACGCGTTCGGCGAGGACGCGGAAGTGCGCGTTGCAGGGGGTCAATTCGGACCAGGTGTTGCAGATACCGATCACCGGACGACCGTCAAAGAGGTGATGCGGCAAACCCTGGTTCTTCATCCAACTGCGATGATTGAAACCGTCCTTGCCGTGCGTTCCGAACCATTCCTTGCTGCGGTTTTTTGGGTCCCGTTCGCTCATGAGGCTGCCTCTCCTGATTTGGCTCGTTTGTTCGTTCTGTCGGATGGCACCCAGTGCTGGGAATTCGGCGGCTGGGATTTCGGGTGCCGGAGATTCGTGTATCGGGGCTTCGTGTGTCGGGGTTTCGGGCGCCGAGAGTTCAGGCGTTACCGCCCAGGTAATCCTCGATGTAGTAGGTGACGATCTCGTCGAGGCTGGCCTCCTTGGGCAGGCCAAGCGCCTCGGCGCGGCCGCTGTAGGCGTCCTGTGGCCAGGTCGCGCAGATCGCCTCGATGAAGGGGTCGGGATCGACGCTGATCTCGCCGAGATGGCGGTTGCCGGCGACACGTTGCAGCGCCTCGATCATCTCGGCGACACTGACCGTCAGGCTCGGCAGGCTGACCGCCCGGTCGTCGCCGAGCGCCTCGGCCGGCAGTTCGTGCAGCTTCACGAAGCCTTCGACGATGGCGCGGTAGCCGAGCAGCGGCATGACGGTGTCCGGCTTCACCGGCAGGGTAAAATTCTCGCCGTTGAGGGGCTCGCGAAAGACCCCGCTGACGAAGCTCGAGGCCGCGGCGTTGGGTTTGCCGGGGCGGATGATGACCGTCGGCAGGCGCGCCGAGCGGCCGTCGAGAAAGCCCTTGCGCGAATAGTCGTTGATCAAGAGTTCGCAGATCGATTTGGTGATGCCGTAGGTCGTCTGCGACGTTTGTTTGGTCTGGTCGCCGACCGAATCCGGCATGCCGGCGCCACCGAAGACGGCGATGGAACTGGCGAATACCAGGCGCGGCGTCCCGGCGCGGGCGCGACAGGCTTCCAGGACGTGACGGCCGCCGTCCAGATTGACCCGCATGGCCAGGTCGAAGTCCTTTTCGCCGCCACCGCTGACCACCGAGGCCAGATGAAAGACCGAAATGTCGTCACGGTCGACGAGAGCCGATACTGTCGCCTTCTCGGAGATATCGCCGCTTTCGAAATGCGCCCTTTCATCGAGTCCGACCGGCCGCGTCGCGGGCAGCGCCTGGTCGAACAGCAGTATGTCGTCGACCTCCGCCGATTTGCCGTCGGGCCCGGTCAGGCTGCCGATTTCGAGAATTCTTTGGGCCAGGCGCAATCCGATGAACCCCGCGCCGCCTGTAATCACAACCTTCATGATTTCGATCCACCCATCGCGCCGATCCAGGGGCGCGCTATTGCTGATTGCACTCTGTCGCCTCGCAGCTAGCCCTGGCCAGATCCGGCTGCGGTGCTTAATGTATACCTTAAGTGAATATCCATTGTGCCGCCATACCTCTTCACGCCGGAGATTACAAATGAAGCCAGAAGTCCTGGTCGTTGGCCCCTTGATGCCGCATGTCATGACGGCGCTGGAAGCCGACTATCGAATTCACAAGCTTTACGAAGCCGAAGACCGCGCGGCCTATTTGGCCAAGATCGGGCCTGGCGTGCGGGGGATCGCGACCGCCACCGGGGCCAACGCCGAGTTGATGGATGCCCTGCCGCAGCTCGAGATCATTTCTTCATTCGGGGTCGGGGTTGACAGTGTCGATCTGGTGCATGCCGCCGCGCGCAACATCATCGTGGCCAACACGCCGGATGTGCTGAACGACGATGTCGCCAATCTTGCCGTACTTTTGCTGTTGGCCTGCAGCCGTCGACTCGTCGCCTATGACAGCTATGTGCGCAAGGGGGCGTGGTTGGAGACCTCGCCGCCGCTGGCGCGCTCGGTTCGCGGGCGCAAGGTGGGCATCCTGGGGTTGGGGCGCATCGGCAAGGACATCGCAACGAAGCTCGCGGTCTTTGGCTGCGAGGTGGTCTACCACGGCCGCCGCGCCCAGCCCGAGGTGGACTATCCCTTTTTCGCCGATCTGGAAGAGATGGCGCGCCAGTCCGACTACGTCATCGTGATCTGTCCGGGCGGCGCGGCGACCCACAACATCGTTAATCGCGGCGTGCTCGATGCGCTGGGGCCAGAGGGCACTCTGATCAATGTCGCGCGCGGCTCGGTGGTCGACGAACCGGAACTGGTCGCCGCCCTTGTCGAGGGGCGGCTCGGCGGCGCCGGACTGGATGTATTCGCCGACGAACCACGCGTACCCGAGGCCCTATTCGCGCTCGACCAGGTCGTTCTACAGCCGCACCAGGGCAGCGCGACGACCGAGACGCGCCGTGCCATGGGCGATCTGCAGGTTGATAACCTGGCGGCCTATTTTTCCGGCAAGGGCGTACTGACGCCGGTGGAGTAAGCGGCCGGTCAAGCGAAATGCGGGCTGGATAAGCGACGGCACAGGCGCGGAAAAGGAGTGGGAAGGTGACGGACAAACCCAGGGTTGGTTTCATCGGCGTCGGCTACATGGGCCACGGCATGGCCAAGAACATCGTCGAGAAAGGCTATGATCTCACGATCATGGGGCATCGCAACAAGGCGCCTGTGCGCGATCTGGTCAAGCGTGGCGCCAAGGAAGTGCGGTCGCCGGCGACCATGGCCAAGACGGCCGATGTCATCTTCCTCTGCGTCTCCTCCTCAGTGCAGGTCGAGGATCTGGTACGACGCAAGGATGGACTCCTCGCCGGCGGGCACAAGGGCCTCGTGATCGTCGACTGTTCGACCTCGGATCCCTCTTCGACCCTGACCCTGGCGGCCGAATTGAAGAAGAAGGGCGTCAAGCTGATCGATGCGCCCCTGGCACGCACGCCGAAGGAGGCGGAAGAGGGGCGTCTGACCACCATGGTCGGGTCGAACAAGGCGACCTTGAAGCGGCTGCGGCCGCTGTTCGAGACCTGGGCCGAGGTCATCATTCATGTCGGGCCGGTCGGCACGGGCCACAAGATCAAACTGATCAACAACTTCGTCGCCATGAGTTACGGTGCGATCTACGCCGAGGCCTATACCGCCTGCCAAAAGACCGGCGTCGCGCCGGAAATCTTTTACGAGCTGCTGTCTTCCGGCGGCCTCAACAGCGGGTTCTTTCAGAACACCAGCAAATGGGTCATCGGCCGCGATCCCAAGGCGCACCTCTTCACGCTGCGGAACGCCTTCAAGGATATTCGCTACTACACCCAGCTGGCCGATGCCGCCGGCATGAGCGCCGCCATGGGCAACGCAGCCAAGCAGAGCTATGCCTTGGCCCTGGCGCAGGGGGCCGGCGAGCGTCACATTCCGATGCTGTCGGACGTGATCGGCGCGGTGAACGGCGTTTCTTTTGAATAAGTAGGACGCGTGGCAGCGAAATCGTTTACCCAGCGGCTGTTTCGCAGCGCTTAAACCCCTGCGCCCGGGCAATTTCGGTTTCCTTGGATTGCGGGTCGTCCGATGGCGTTACGTAGGGGTCGACCATCACCGCGGCGGCGGCCTGGAACAGACCTGTCATGGCCTCCTGCGCGGCCGGAGCCGCGCCACCGCTCAAGGCCGGATAGACCTCGATCTCGAGCAGCCAGGGTTTGCCCGTGGCATCCAACAGGATGTCCAGTCCCAGAATCTTCGGCGCATAGGCATGCGCCGGGCAGTCGCGCGCCTGTGTGTTGAAGATCTCCTGGCGGGCCAGCCTCTGCAACAAGCCGCTGGCGAGGCCGTCGAAGCGGGACCACAGGGTTTGTGATGAAAAGCCTTGTTCGTGGGCACGCTCGAGAAAGCGCACGAGTTGCCAGACATTTCCGGCACCCTCGGAGGAAGTTTTGCCGTCGAGCCGCATTGCCGGGTGGTCGAGGAATCGCACGGTGTTGGTGACGTGGCGTGCCGCGTCGCCAAGCGAGGCGGCGTCGAGGCGGTAGGCTTCGGGCGCGAAGCGGACGATTCCGCCGCGCCACAGGTAGCCGCCGAGCTCGCGCGGTTCGGTGATCAGAAGAAACAGCCGTAGATGCGATTTCTTGCCGTCGACCAACAGAGGATCGGCGACATAGCGCTGCACGGCCCAATCGACTTGGCGTGGCGCCTCTTGCGGGTCGGCGAAAAGGCGCAAGCCCTGACCGCCGAACAGCTTGGCCGGCTTGGCCAGCCAATAGTCGCCCTGGCGATGCGCCGCGATCAGCGCGTCGGCTTCGTCGGGCATGACGAAGGTTGTCGGCAGGTAGGGAAAAGCGGACGTGTCGTCGGTCCGCAAAAGGGTCGCCAATCGGGATTTGTCGTCGAGCACCCTCCAGCCATGATAGTCGTAGCGGTTGCTGAAGCTCACCAATTGGGTTGCGACATCTGGCCGGCGCGATATCTGGCCTTGCAGGTCGGCAGCGGTGCGAGCCGCGGCTTGCCGGTCGCCGCTATCCAATTCACAGCGCAGCAGACCATAAAGCGCCGGCGCGTGACTGGCATTGCGGTTCAGCAGGTCGTCATATCGCTGTCTTGCCCCTTTGATCCCTCCGAGTTGATGGCGGACCGCGGCCGCCTGGATGGCTGCGTCGACTTGCTGGCCATTGCCAAGGCTCGCGGCCTGGTCATAAAGCGGCAAGGCTGCTTTCAGGTGACCGAGTTGATGCTTGCAATAGGCCAGGTTGAAGGTGGCCAGCGGATCGTCGGGGCGAATTGCCAGGGCCCGTTCCAGCGCCACGGCGGCGCGTTCGGGCTCCTTGCGGAAGTTGTACAGGAAGGCGAGGTAGAACAGCGCTTCGAACGACCCCGGATGCGCCGCGGCCAAAGCCGACAGCTCGCGCTCGGCGGCCGGGAAGTCGCTTCCCATCTTGCCGAGGATGCGCTGGAAGGTGGCGGGTTCGGGCGTCGCTGATTTCGCCATGGTTGCTAGCGTTCTAACCGGGCTTTGGCCCGTGGTCGACAGGAAACACACCCTTCGGCGCCCGCGGGAGGTCTGGAGCCGGGGACAACTGCTGTGGATCAGAACGTTTCCGGCGCTGTCTCGTTATAACCATCATCGACCGAGACAAATTGAGTCTCTGCAACGAAAAATCGGCGATGGTTTCTGCGGCGTCGGTAACGGCCCGCCCGGCGTTGCCGCCCGACACCGGCCTAACCAGAACGGGGATCTGCAACGCTATGGCCAAATCCAAGGCACGAACTCGAGATAGGGCGGACGGCCGCGGCAAGGCAAAGTCGCGTGGCCTGTCCTGGGGAGGGCACTACCCCAAACGCACAAAATTGCGGGACCGCGTCGTAACGGTTCTGGCGGCGGCGGCGCTGGCTGGCGGCGTCGGGTACTTTTGGTTGAAATCCAATCTGGCCGAGGATGGTTTTCAGGCCGTTGCGGCACAGGGCGTGTCGGCCCTGAGCAAGGTGGAAAGCTCCGTTTCCCTCGGCCGGCGCCACCTCGGTCTGGGCGAAGCCCATCACTACGGGACCGCCTTTCCGACCTCCGGTCCGCATGCCTCGACCTGGACGGTGGCCGGTTTCTACACAAGAGCGCAACAGCCGACACAACTGGTCCATGCCCTGGAGCATGGCAACGTCGTCATATACTACGACACGCCCGGCGAGGAT